>JAEURH010000061.1 GCA_016789365.1 Anaerolineales bacterium | reverse complement strand
GTCATTGCCAAGGGGCTTTTTCTTTTAACATTTCAAGCAGATGAGATTCTTCTCATCTGCTTGTGAATCGGGTATAATTTTGTAGGTAAGATTCGGCTGAGGTAGATTACTCAGGTATCAATCAAGGAGAGAAGCGGTTTTTTGATCAAATGGTCATTGAGTTCGTTTCAGGTTTTGATAATCCCTGTCGGCTGAATCTACATTCAGTCGATTTTTTATTTTCATCTTGAAAGGAGGTGAAACCAGTGGCATCTGTAAATTTACGCAATGGAGAATCGCAAGACTCTTTGCTCAAGCGCTTTCGTAAGAAGGTGGTGAAGAGTGGAGTGCTTAGCACGGTTCGCCGCAAACGCTGGTTCGTCTCGAAAAGCGAAACCCGCCGAATGGAAAAGAAAAAGGCTATTCGACGTATTAAGCGACGTTCTTTCAAGGATAATGAATAAGTTAAGAGGCGTGTATGACTAAAGAAGATGGCAAAATTAAAGTAGATGGTTTGGTGATTGAAGCCTTGCCCGGCACGCAGTTTCGGGTGCGTTTGGATAATGGGCATGAAGTGTTAGCTTACCTTTCTGGCAAGATGCGCAAGCATTACATTCGCATTTTGTTGGGTGACCGAGTCGCTTTGGAAATGTCTCCTTATGATATGTCTCGCGGGCGGATTACTTTCCGCCAGCGTAAACAAGCCGCTTCGGCGACGCCTCCTGCTGAAGAATAGTTCTGATAATAAAAACGCTCTCAATGTTGAGAGCGTTTTGTTTTATTTATAGGTTTGGGATTTCTTCAAGCGAGTAAAAAATCTTTGCGCCCATTTCTTTCGCCACGCTGACCATTTGGTCTGCGCCAGATGATTCACCACCAACACGCAAAACGGCATCACATTTATCTAATAGCCTAACTGCAATCGGATGAAAAATGTCATTAAATGGCTCATCTCCAATCTGCTTTGAACCTGCCAGTTGCACGAGTGGCAATGCGAACCATTCGCCTAAAACTGGAATATGCCCTTTGCGAAAAATTGGCAAAGCAAAACTTTCCATAAAATGCACGTTGGCTTTTATTTTTTCGGGGTCATCATTTGTGCCAGAACGATAGGGACCTGCTATTAAAATCATCATTGGTTTCATTTTGACTCTTTTAAATAAGGTTTGACCATCAACAACGCCGCCAGTGACTTGGCATCTGGCATTTCGCCTCGTTCTGCCATTTGAATTGCTTCATGTGCGGGGATTTTTTCTACCGACAAAAATTCATCTTCATCGGCTTCGAGCGGATTTTCACTTAAGTCTTCTGCTAAAAATACGCCCATGTATTCGGTTGAGTAACCAGGTGCGAGGTAGAAAGAGCCGATTTGCGTCAATTTGCCTGCTTGCATTCCCGTCTCTTCTCGAATTTCACGCGCAGCGCAAACTTCAAAAGGTTCGTCGCCATTGCGTGTGCCTGCTGGGAGTTCAAGCATTTCTATGCCTGCGGCGTGGCGGTATTGACGGACGAATAAAATATTTCCATCTGAATCAATTGGAATCAAAATCACCGAGCCGCCGTGTTCGACAATATCAAATTTTGTTTCAGCACCTGTTGGAGTTTTCATCGTATCGCGGCGGATAGTAAATGCGCGACCTTTCATCAAAACTTCGGAACGAATTAATTCAAATGGCATTATTCCTACTTTCTTATAAAAAATCAGCGTACATCGGCGTTTATCTGCGTCCTGAAAATACTTTCAAAAAAACCCTAAAAGCCTTAAAGACCTTTAGGGTTTCAATGTTTATATTTTATGTTTTATGGAATTTGCAATTGCTGACCAACTGTGAGGGTGGCATTAACTGAAATGCCATTTGCACTTGCAATCGCATTTGGGTCAACATCACCATATTTACATGCCACACTATACAATGTTTCAGCAGATGATGCTACGGTGTATGTTGCTGGGTGAGAGGTGAGTGAACGATTGCCCGGGAACGAACCACTCTGCGGAATAGTAAGCACAGTGCCAGCAGAAAGATTATAGGCTTGTTGGGTGGTTAATCCACTCAAAGAAAGTAATTGTGTTGGGTCAACATTAAAACGACGGGCAATACAATAAGGAAATTCACCTTTTTGTAAAGTGTAAGTAGCAGGGCGTACACCTGGCGGAACAGAAGTTGCCGCAGGGGCTGGTGTATCTGCCACAATGCCCAAGTTATTTGTAGGCGTGCTATTAATATCTGGAGTGGCAGTTGCAATTTCTGCTTGGGGGGTTGCTGTAATATTTGGGTCGGGTGTTGCAGGTGTTGCATTTGGGTCGCCCCCAGCAGTGGCAGTTTGAGCCGCCGCAGTTTGTGCCGCAAATTCTGCAATCATATCCATTGGGTTTTCAACTGAAGCAATCGGCGAAACAAACAAACCCTCTGGCAACAAAGTTGGTGTCTCAATCGGCGCCGCAGATAAAGATTGTGTGCAGGCTGAAATCAACAATGTTGAAATCATCATAATAGAAATGACCAGCACACTTCGACGTGTTTTACTCATAGATTCTCCTCGTTCAAACTTAATCAACGTAAAATGGTAGCACATGAAGTTTAATGCGTCAAGCCAACTTAAGGATTGCAACCCAAAGACAACATTATCACTTCGATTTCTTGCCCGCTTCTTTCTTGACTTGTTGCCTGTATCTGCTCCCAAACCGTACACACCCCCCGGCGGAGTCGTGAATCTGCTTGCAACATTTCTTCAGATAAATATTTTGCAATTTCTAAATTATCAGTTAAGGCGTAGCCTTCAATAAAAACAAGCCATTCAGTTAAATCTTCTGGAGTAAACCCTAAACGAGTTGCTTCGTCTCCAAGTGATACTACTCGTTGATAATCACTTTGTTGTTGAGCCAATTCTGCTTTGGCAAAGTAATAACACCAGCCATGTTCAGGTTCCGCGAAAAACGGCGGAATTGCAGGTTGTTCTGGATTTGGAATAATGCGCGACAAATCCGATAAATGAATCGCATCTGTTAAAACTTTGGGTTGGCGGGCATAAATTTCTTCATCACCACGTTTTGAGTCAAGGACTCGTAAACATCCATTGCGTGGCATATAGATAACGACTGCATTGGATGTTGAACTGCGAAAATTCACGGTTCGATATGGATAGTAAATTTGAATATCTTTTTCCAAGGCAGGCAGAGTTGGTCCGCCGATGCGTTTTTCGGTGTAAAGCAAAATGTAAGGCAAGTTGCCGCGTTGATAGTCGGGCGCATACATCCAGTTGATGGGAGCAGTGAACGCTAAGTCAGTTTCATAGTCAATGGGCATTTCGTGCGTTAACAAAACAGTATTTGGTTGTAAAGCAGGCATACGCCAAGCCATTTGCCAGTAGATTTCACCTTGCTTTTGCCAATCTCTGCGGAAGATGTTGGCATTAAAAAACTGTTGACCAATTCCCAATGCAATTAACGCTGAGAAAATAATTAACCTTGTTTTTTGATTTTTGAAAATTAATTCGATGATTCCGATAACAAACAAAGTTCCGCCAATCATCATTGAAATCATAAATCTGTCGTAAGAAGATTGCAAAGTTAATGGAAGATTTGCCGCGAGAGAAGGTAATCTTCCTAATAAGATTCCAATTAATCCAATAATGATTAATGAAATTGCAAAAGATTTTTCGTTTGCTTCGTTCTGCGCGGAGCGGAGCAATGTCCGATAGAGAAATGCAAAAGAAACAGCAACCAAACCCAAAGTCAAAATTGAAGCGGGGGCAGGGATGGAGGAAAATGTCAAAACCAGAGATTGAATCCAAATGTAGAATCCAGTTTTCCAAATTGCATCTAATGCTTGAGTTAAAAAGAAAATCAAGTTGGGAGATTGTGTGGCGGCGACTTCGTAAGAATTGTAGGGACCGAATCTATAATAATAAAAAAGCCAGGCGGCGTTGAGAATCCAAATCAGTAAATAAGGTAAAAATATTTTGAGTGATTTTTTTACGCGCTCGAAAAAACTTTCTTGAAAGAAAGAAAGAAGAAAGAGAAAACGCAGACCTTCGATGCCAAAAAAATATTCGGTGGGGAAGATGCCACAAATTTGCAAAAGTAAAGCGATGATTGTGTCTGTGACTTTTTGTGTGCGCAGTGCTTTGAATGTGTAACCAAAAGAGAGTAGATAAAAAATAAACGGAATGAGTTCTTGATTGATATGTGTGAGCGCCACCCAATGTTGACTATAACCAGGGAAAATTAACATCAACAACGCGGCGATGTAAGCGATATTTTTTTTGTTCGGGTAAATTTGCGTGAACATCCACCATGCAGATATACCGAGCAGAAAACGAATCACAAGCGCGAAGATTTGCCAATACAGTGGAACGGGCGGAATTAAACTTGTGGTGAAATAAAAAATGGGACCGAGAAATGGACGGAATGGCAAGAATGCAGGCACAAATTCAGCAGGACCGAGAAATTTTGCAATCCATGCGAAAGGCAAATCATCCCAATAAAAACCTGTGAAGGGGAGTAGAAGTCCGTAGGCGATGATGGTGATTACAGCAAAGAGAAATTGTTTTGAGCGAAGAAAAGACATTCGTTAATTATAGTCGACAGGTCTGATAGGTCTAAAAAGTCTAAAAGGTCTTACAAGTCTGACTAGTTAGACCACTAAGACCATTTCGACTTGTAAGACTAATCCGAAACCGCAAAAATCTTAATCGCGTTATGTTTGCCCTTGAAAACAATTTTCCCCAAATCTTCCACTTGATAACTTTCGGGTAAGCCGAGGCGTGTGTGATTATCAATCAATAACGGACGTAATGCTTCTTTTGTATATTCTTCAATGCGAGATGCGATGTTGACCGTATCACCAATGCAAGTATAAATTGCACGAGACTGTGTGCCTGTATAGCCCGCCACCATTGTGCCAGAAGCGATTCCAATACCGATGTGAATTTGATTTTTTCCTTGCGACAATAAATTTTTGTTAAACACTTTCAACTGTTCCAACATATCTAATGCGGCACGCACAGATTTTTCGGCATGGTCTTCAAAAAAAATAGGAGCACCAAACACTGCCATTAACCCATCACCGATAACTTGATTCACCGTGCCACCATTATTGATAATTGCATCAAACATCAAACTGAAATATTCATTTAACAAATCAATTGATTCAGCAGGCGTTTGGCTTTCTGCAATAGATGTAAATGAACGAATATCTGCAAACAAAACGCTAGCAATTACTTGTTTTCCACCTAATGAAAAACCTGTGCGTAATAATTCTTCAGCAACTTCTTTGGTGGCAAATGTTCTAAATAATTTTCTTTGTTCATCACGCAAACGTTTTTTTTCTAAACTGGCATTCACACGCGCGCGCAATAAAATCGGGTTAACAGGTTTGGTCAAATAATCTTCTGCGCCGAGTTCAACACACTTCACCACTGCATCCAATTCATCCATCGCCGAAGTCATAATGATTGGAATTTGTCGCAACTCAACATCTTTCAAACAGGCTTCCAAAACTTCAAAGCCATTCATCTCTGGCATTTCAATATCGAGCAAAACCAAATCAAACGAACCCGTGCGAATTTTTTCTAAACCCTCTTTGCCATCATTCGCAGTTTCAACAATATGATTCTGTTGCTCCAATGTGCGCGAAAGAATCATACGATTAATTTTATTATCGTCTACGATTAATAAACGAGCGGGTTCAGATGATATGACCATGATTTATTTCAACTCGTTTAGTTGATTCTTAACCTGCTCAAACGCTTCTTCCATGACCTGTAACTTGTTACCGACTTCCAAATTGTTTTCTCGCCCCATGCTTTCTAGTTCGCGGGCTAAGTTTGCTAATTCAGTTGCACCAAACGTCGCCGCATTAGACTTAACCGTATGCGCCGCGCGTGTAAATAATTCAGCATCTTTTTTTTGCAGTGATTCTTTCATGCGTTGAATTTGAAGTGGAGCATCTTCAAGGAATGCATTAATTAATTCTTGAATAAACTCTGCATCGGTAGATTCTTTTAATGTATTGAAAGTGTTGATGTCAATAATGGTCATTAATTCTCCAAAGTTCCCTCTCCCATTTGGGAGAGGGTTAGGGTGAGGGTATCCGTTTCGCTTTCCTTAACGCGTCCACCAATTCCACAACCCGAATAGGCTTGGGAATGTAATTATTCATGCCTGCTTCTAAGCACATTTCTCTATCACCTTGCATGGCGTTGGCGGTTAATCCAATAATGTGTGGACGATTCTCTTGCCAACGAGCAACAATTTGACGAGTGGCTTCTAAACCATCCATTTCAGGCATTTGCACGTCCATCAAAATTACATCGTATGTTTGTCTTTCAATGGATTGAATCGTTTCCAATCCATTAGAAGCAATATCTGCACGATAACCCATTTGCTCCAATAACTTCAAAGTTAATTTTTGATTGACGACATTGTCTTCAGCCAAGAGAATGCGGAGCGGATGCCGAGCACCCATTTGCGGGTCAGGTTTGAAGCGTTCTGTCGTAATCGTTTTCACATCTTCATCAGGTGAAATAAACAGACTCACCAGCGTATCAAACAGTTGCGATTGTTTAATCGGTTTGGAAAGATATGCTGAGAATAAATTCATGTTATCGCCAACTTCGCGCCTACCCACTGAACTGAACAGCACCAATGGGATTTTTACTTTGATTGCATGAATGTGTTTTGCTAATTGAACGCCATCCATTTCGGGCATGTGCATATCGAGAATGGCGACATCGAATGTTTCACCATTTTCAAGCCATTGCAAAGCAGTGCTGGGCAATTCAGTATCTTTTGGAATCATGCCCCATTTAATGGTTTGCATATTTAAGATGTAACGATTGGTGGCATTATCATCCACAATCAAAACGCGTTTGTTTTGCAAAGCAGGTTGCACGCCAAGATATTCTCGTTTTTGAGTGGGGGGGAGTTGTGCAATTTGGGTAACGATGCTAAACGAAAAAGTAGAGCCTTTGCCAAGCCCATCACTTTTTGCCCACATCGTACCGCCCATCATTTCAGAAAGTTTTTTGCTAATGGCAAGCCCTAAGCCTGTGCCACCATATTTTCTAGTTGTAGATGAATCTGCTTGTGAAAAAGATTGGAACAACCGACTCATGCCTTCTTTTGAAATGCCAATGCCTGTATCACGCACAGAAAAAGTTAAGCCAACATCTTTTCCATTTTGCTGGCTCGAAACTGTTAACACCACTTCGCCTTTATCTGTAAACTTAACAGCATTGCTCAATAAATTCGTAATGACTTGTCTTAACCTCGTTGAATCGCCCATAATGGCGGATGGCACATCGCCTTCAAACAAATAAGCAAGGTCAATACTTTTTTCTACGGCTTTGGCAGAGACCAAATCCAATGCTGATTCAACACATTCGCGTAAATCTAATGGACGATTTTCAATGTCCATTCTGCCCGCTTCAATTTTTGAAAAATCAAGAATGTCATTGATAATCGCTAACAATGCATCACTAGATGTGCGAATGGTTTCAACATAATCTTTTTGTTCTTCACTTAAATTGGTATCGAGCAATAATCCACTCATACCAATTACGGCATTCATTGGTGTGCGGATTTCATGACTCATTGTGGCAAGGAAAGAACTTTTCGCTTCATTTGCTTTTTCGGCGGCGGCACGCGCACTGCGGGCTTCTTCAAACAAACGTGCATTTTGCAAAGCCGTTGCCATGTTTGATGCAACCGATTCAAGCAAACGCACAATCGAATCATCATACGCATTTTCTCGTTCAAAATTTTGGACTGTGATTCCGCCAATGATATCTTTGCCCACCACCATAGGTGACATGACCACCGATTTTGGAATTTGATTTCGCACCGTCATGCCTGAACCAAGTTTCTTCCACAAAATTGGCGACTCACGATTAATCACCAACGATTTATTTTGCATAGATGCTTTAATTGTAAATTCATTAATCGGAAACGGCGGGAATTGCACACGTTCATTATTTTTCGTTACATAATGCCCGGTCACTGTTTTTGTTTCAGGGTCAAATAACCCAATGCCAATATTATCTTCACGCACCAACTCGCGTAATTTTTCGCCCACTTTTTCAATAATACTTTGCACATCCAATTGTTGCGTCAGCACCTGACCAATTTCATTCAAAATTTCTAACTCAGCCGCGCGCCGTTTTGTTTCGTCAAACAAACGTGCATTTTCAATGGTGACGCTTAAAGAATTTGCAATCGTCTTCAACAGACGAACATCTGATTCACTGAACGCATCTTCATGCTCTAAATTTTGTAAGGATATAACGCCTCTGACCTCGTTTGCAACTTGCATCGGCACCCACACCCCAGACTTAACTTCGACCTCTTCTGCATCCTCACCGAGTAAGCGTGAATTAAATTTATTAGACATTTCTTCAAAGTCACGATTCACAACTAACGTTTCACCCGTGCGAATGACATGCCCACTAAACCCGCCGCTTTCATCATTTAATGGCAATGGTTCTTGATATAACCGCTCTCCATTTTCAATAATGTATGGATAATAGGTCATGTTGTTGCGTTTGTCATAAATCGCAAGCACTACCGTTTGCGCATCAAAAATTTCTTGAATGCGATTCCCGACGCTGTCGTAAATACTTTGAATATCTAATTTGGGGTCTAAGCCAGAGAGCATGTCATTAATAATGGACAGTTCAGTTGCTCGCTGACTGGCTTCTTGCAATAAATTTTGTGACTCGTCAAACAATTTTGCATTTTGAATGGCAATACCCATACTCGCGGATAATGTTGAAAGCAATTGCACATCATTTTCTGTGAAAGCATGTTCATGTTCATAATTTTGGATAGACAATGAGCCTAACACTTGATTTGTTCCCAGAATGGGAATGGCAATTAATGATTTTGGAAATTCATCGCCTGCTAACAAGGTTGAACCGTATTCTTGCGCTCTTTCACCTAAGTTTTCATTAATAAAAAGGGTAGCACGATTCTTAATCACATAGCCAGAAAAACCCGAAAGCGGTTGTTTTTCGGGGTAAATTCTTTCACCTTTCCAAAACATATAGGGGAAAGAGGCTTCATCTGTCTTTGGGTCATAATAAGAAATAATCACGGCTTGTGAATTAAAGATACTGCGAACTTTTTCGCCAACCAAATCATAAATAGATTGCACATCCAACTTAGAAGATAAACCTTGTTGAATGCTATTGATAATTTCTAATTCACTAGCGCGTTGTTGCACTTCATTTACAAAACTTGCATTTTGTATCGCAATGGCGGCATGGAGCGATAATTTTTCTAAAAACGCTAAGTCGGATGCTGAAAATGGTTCGCCACCTTCGCGCCAAACTGCCATCATGCCTGTCACTTTAATGCCAGACAATAATGGTGTAACAATTAATCTCTCATTGCCAACTGTTTCTGTACCGGGGATTTGAATCGTGCGCTTATCTTTATTTGTATCATTAATAAATTCTGCTTTGCCCTCTTTGGCTAACGAACCGATAATGCCTTCACCAATTGTGATGGTATCTGCCAAGATTTCATCTTGAATATTTCCTTTGGCAACGATGGCTCTTAAGGTCTTTCCATCGGGTTGAGGCAAATAAATCGCGCTGGAAGAACCAGTTAACAGGTCAAGTGCATGAGCCGCGATTTTTTCCATTACAGAGGTTAAATTTAACGTTTCAGAAATATCTCGCCCCACTTGATTAATCACCGCCGACTCTAAAGCATGACGTGAGGTTTCATCAAACAAACGCGCATTATCTAACGCCACGCTTAAGTTATTTGCAATCGTTGTCAGCAAACGGACGTTTGTATCTGAAAAAACATGCTCGTGTTCTAAATCTTGTAAACTCAAAATTCCTGTTACTTTATCAGCCACAATCATTGGCACAAACAAAAGTGACTTGGGTGCTTCACCTGCAAAAGCGGGTGGCTCGCCGATCTCAATAGCAACTTTCATATAATCTTGATTAATCACCAAAGGCTGTTGTGTTTCGATAACTTTTTTACGAAAGGCATCTAACGGCAAAGGTTGCAGAAAATACATGCGTTCGCCACGTTCATTGATGTAGCGATGTGTAATCTCTTGCGTGCTTGCGTTATATAAAGAAATTAAAGTGACTTGTGCATTAAAGACTTGCTGAACTTTACCCCCAATTAAATCAATCATAGATTGAAAATCAAGTTTAGAAACTAAAATTTGTTGCAGACTATTAATCACACCCAATTCTGCATTACGTTCGGCGGTTTCTTGCAACAAGCGTTGCGTTTCATTAAACAAATACACATTTTCCAACGCCACACTCATAGACTTTGCCAATGCTTCCAATAAACCCACATCAGCATCGCTAAACGCATTTTCATGTTGCATGTTTTGCAACGAAATCACGCCATGCACTTCTGTCCCAGTCATCAATGGCACATACAAAGCCGATTTTGGAATTAAATTTCCGCCAATTACTTTCGCGCCATACTCGCGCATTTTTTCTTCGGCATTTGTATTAATTAACAAACTTTTTCTTAATCGAATTAAATTTTTCGCCAGCCCGCTCAACGGCATAGAAGGTAATTGCTCGCGCCCATTTCGTCCTGCATAATAATGAAAATATTGCGTCCCGCTGATTTGTTCAAACGTAGTAATAATAGTTACTTGTGCATTAAAAATTTCTCGAATTTTTTCACCCACCAATTCATAAATTGCAGTCAACTCCCACTTCGATGCTAGCCCATCCTGCACGCTCTTAATAATCGCCAGTTCGGCTTCACGTTGCGCTAACTGCTTTTCAATTTCTAAAACGCCAGCCGATTTTTTAACCACTGTTTTTTTTACGGTTTTCGCTACGGGCTTCTTTTTCGATGTTCGTTTCGTCTCAGGTTTCTTCGCCATCGTTTCAGTTTACATACTGGATAAAAAATCGTCAATAGCAATCATTCTTTAAGATGTCTCTGTCATCGTTTTGATATTTTCAACTGGCGTTTGGATGACCAAATCACAGCCAGGCCAGATGGCATCCACACCCGCCTCTTTCGCGCGGATAGTTGATTCTGCTATGTGACCTTTATCTCCCTTCCAAATTGTCTCCACAGGGTCAAGATTCCCAAACAGCAGTTTATCTTTTAATGCCGCACGAGCAGTTGCTAAATCCACAGTTTGGTCAATAGAAATTGCATCTGCACCCGTTTGGCTGAGCAAATGCAAACTGTTCGTCACATTCCCACATACAGATAAGACAATTGGCTTGGATAAATTTTCAATCAATAATTTTTCAGCAGGCAAAACAAATTGCTCATATTTTGTGGGACCAATAAACCCAGGTGACCCACCCATGTCATGAATCGTAATAAAATCCGCACCTGCTTTTTTATATTCATTTCCAATCTTTGCAAGAAAGTCTGAAAGACTTAACAAAGCATCCAGCACTGCTTGCGGCTCTTTCTTCATTTCAATAAATAAATTCTTTGGGTTGCAAATATATAATAACAAAGTATAAGCCCCTGGAATCATCCCCGAAATCACAACATCTTTTCCAATATCATCTTTAACCAACCCAATTGCTTCACAAATCAAACTCAATCTTCCCCTCTCAAAAATCTCAGTGCCCTCTGTGAACTCTGTGGCTAAGCTTTTTACTGAATCAACCAAAAATCTCTTCACTTGCGGAAACATCATCTCCCCGCCCTCAAAATAATTTAATTCCGCACCCAACATCTCAGCAGGGGAGCATAAATCCAACGGCAAAGTTGCGGACGGGATTCCAGTTAACTTAAACGTACTCGCCGCCGCTTTCGCCATCTTCTTCGCATCTTGATGAATTTTATGTAAAGACAAACCTTCTTGATTTAATCCCTCTTCTGTAATATGAATTAACCCGCTAAAAGCAGGTTGCTCGTTTATCTTTTTGCCAGAGAGTATTTCAAGAATTTTTTCACGCATATATTTTATGTATTAGACCTGACATGTCTCCGAGAAAGTTTGATTAACTCACACCTTTGTCCACGCAAGGGTTTTGGTTAACAACGGAGTCTATAAGACATGTCAGGTCTTTATGTTTCGTAATATGAATCAACCCGCTGAATGCAGGTTGTTCATCAATCTTTTTGCCAGAGAGTAAATCAAGAATCTTTTCGCGCATATATCTTATGTATCACATTTAAAACTGTTCTTCGGGACACTTTGCTAGCGTGCTTTATGGTTGTGGCGTACCTACAGAACCTTGATTAATTTTGCTTTCAAAGTCACTAAGACCATTATTGAAATCGTCAGCCACACTGAAATTATATAATTCTTCCATAGAGATGGCATAACGTATAGTTGCACTTTCTAATGGGATTTGGAATACCCATCCATCACTTGATTCATCATATTCTTTTTGGCTTATTACAAAAGATTGAGCATATGTCTCTTTCATTCCTGGCAAGATTTCATTTAGTTGCAACCAATTATATGTGTGATCAAGCGGAATATTGTCACACCAGTGAATAAAACCTGCTCCACCTTCTTGGTAATGATTTCCATTTGGAGAAATTAACACAGTATTTATATTGCTTGAATTGGAAATTTGGCTACTAATATTTTCAATGTCAAAAACAAAAGTGATCAAATATTCACCTTGTTCAAGTGTTGGACTTGCAAACGTTGAAGTAAGAGGATTATCTCCGCAAGATTCTTTCATTTTTTCTAAATTATCATGCTTTGATACAAATCCGCCCCGATAGACAACTTTGTATTTGTCAAAATAAACAGTATCATAAGTAGATATGTAAGATTGTTGATTGTTAGAAGATTTGTTTGAGTTGAAATATACATAACCAACAGGCGCGATGCAGCATAAAATTACAGCAAGCACTATTGAACTTCCTAGCCATAATGTTTTTTTTGATGTCTTTTTAATGGGAGGAGAATCATTTAACGATTTTCCGCAGTATCTACAAATTACCGCTTCGTCTTGAATTTCTTCGGCGCAATATGGACATTTTTTCATTATCTTTCTCCTTTTGAATTTCCCAATTTATTATGCAAGGAAATACTCAACTACAAGTTGTACAGAATTATATTCCACTAATGATTATAAAAAGTAAGTTGTTCATCTATCTTTTTACCAGAGAGTAAATTAAGAATTTTTAACGCATATATCTTATTTATTACATCTTAATAAGCAACTTTTTAAGAGAAATTTTTTAGAACAATAGTATGATTTTAGTATTACTACTTTGTTAGACTTCGTCGCTAGTTTCAAAGGCTTCCTGTAATTGAAAAACTGGATTAGTTATACTTTTTTCTTTATCTAATTCTTCAATCTTGAATAAAACAAAATATTTTTTCTCAATTTTAAATTCTTTTTCCCCGAGCTTCCATCTAAACGCAAGTTTACTAAGTAAGCATTTGGAGGTAATCCCCAATTCTTTTTATATTCATCTTCCCAATCAAAACCAACTTGAATAGTATCTCCGTTTTGAAATAAGAAATTAAACTTGTCATCTAACAATTCTGCTATATCCAGAATTGCCTTTCCACCATTGCTATCTATCGTGGCATTTCCGTTTGAAATTTTCCCACTACCCCAAACAAGATTTTTAGAATGCCACCAAGAAGGATATGCTCTAAATGTATCAAAAACTACTGGGGCAATAAATGTAAGAACAGCATGACAAACAATTTCTTTAGATGACTTATTAATCACTTCTAACTTTTGTTTTCCTTTTCCTTGTAGTGGAGGAAATACAAACGCAATATCTGGATTTGCTGGAGATAATTTTTCGATTTTCTCCTTTTGCTCATTATAAATACTAACTCGCTCGATTTTGAAATATATCAGATAAATTACACCATAAACAAAAAATGTGCTAATGACTAAAACTAAAGGACTCAAAATGTCGCTCATCCCTTTAGTGAAATAATAAACAACGAGTCCGTTAACTAATCCTATTCCAAGAGATATTCCAATATCACGAATAATCGTTTTTCCAAGACGATTTTCAATGACACATTTCCGAACCAACTTTTGATATTCTGAATATGTCAAAGGCCTTGATGAATTATCCATGATTTTCCTAGAACATTAATTTAGAAAGAAGCAATCTTTACAGAATTATATTCCACTTCTGATTACTGCTCTCTGTTCTCTACTCTCTTACTACTTCACAGCCTTCACAATCGCCGCAATATGCTCAGGAGTATTTCCACAACAACCACAGCATCGGGATAAATCCCTTGCTCATCACAAAGAAGTGCTTTGCACTTAAGCCCCTACGGGGCTTCCATGAACTGAGGAAGGGCTTCAGCCCGCACCGATTTTGGATTTTGAAAACCTACGCTGTCATGCGTGGTCTTACTTCACGGTCAAGGCGGCTACCCAAAGCATCAAGCGTAACATCTAAATCATATTCTGCTTGTAGCCCAAGCCAGAATTGAGGCGAAACACCAAAATAGCGAGACAAGCGTAAAGCAGTATCTGCGGTAACGCTACGAACTCCTAAGACGATTTCATTGATACGACGTGCATCCACACCAATATCAATGGCTAAGCGATTTTGGCTTAATTCCATTGGCTTCAAAAATTCTTCCAGTAAAACTTCGCCTGGGTGAATAGGATTTAATTTTTCAGACATGTTTACCTAAACATGAGTTGGTGTTTTGTCAAAGACCTTGACCTCGCGATTAATTTTGTCGCTCAATTCGCTTTCAGCAACTTCTAAATCGTAACGCACTTGTAAACGAAGCCAAACCGCGGCACTTGTGCCAAAATAGCGAGCCAAGCGCATTGCAGTATCAACGGTAACTGAACGTTCTCCATTAACAATTTGGCTGATGCGAATTGGTGTAACGCCAATGTCATGTGCCAAACGATATTGACTCAACCCAAGTGGCTTCATAAAATCTTCAAGCAAAATCTCGCCAGGGTGAATAGGTGATAAATTTTTATCCATCATATTTTCTCTCATCCGTGATAATCCACAATTTCAACATCTTTCGCCTTGTTACTTGACCATTTGAAACAAATTCGCCATTGGTCGTTAATGCGGATGCTATGCTGTCCAGCCCGATTGCCTTTTAATTTTTCAAGCCGATTTCCAGGAGGTGCGAGTAAATCTTGTAAATCTTCTGCGTCGTCCAAGTAAATCAACTTACGGCGGGCAGTTCGCTGAATATCTTTCGGGAATTTCTTTGAAGATTGGCCACGAAAGATTTTTTCGGTTTCTTCAGAGGCGAAAGACTCTATCATCACTCGATAATATCACGAAGCGATATTATTTTCAAGAGCTCAATTTTGTATGTGTACCCACTAATTACTGCCTACTACTTCACTGCCTTCACAATCGCCGCGATATGTTCTGGCGTATTCCCGCAACAACCACCGACAACTTTTGCACCTAACTCAACATACTTCTTTGAAAAATTCGCCATGTCTTCGGGACCCATATCATAAACGCCTTGCTCAGTTTCAATATCCATGTGTGGAACGCCAGCATTAGGCTTCACCCATAATGGGAAGTTTGGCACAGTCTCAGAATATTCTCTGACAACTTCTTCCATCTTTGCGAGTGTTGATCCGCAATTTGCACCGACGAGTGTTGCACCCATTTCAGAATATTTCTTCATCACATCTTTGGGTTTGACGCCCATCATTGTGCGTGTGCCTCTATCATAACTAAAGGAGACGACAATTGGCAAATCAGTCACAGACCTTGCACCTTCGAATGCGGCATTTGTTTCTTCTACTGCAAACATGGTTTCGATTAATAACAAATCCACGCCACCATCTGCTAAGGCTTTGGCTTGTTCTGCAAATGTCGCTTTCACATCTTCATATTCCAATGGACCATACGGTTTGAGTATCGCACCCACTGGACCCATTGAGCCAGCTACAAGTCCGTTATTTAATGAAGCGGCTTTGCGAGCAATTTCAGCCGCACGAATATTGACTTCAGGAGTCCGATCTTGATATTTCGAATCTTTCATGCGCATTCTGGTTCCACCGAAAGTACAAGTCAAAATAATGTCAGACCCAGCTTGGGCAAAAGAAGAAGCGAGTTTCAAAAGTGTGTCAGGGTCATCAATAATTAAATCTTCTGGTGGCTTGCCAGGTTTGAGTCCCATCTGTTGTAAGTTTGAACCTGTTGCACCATCAGCAACCAAAATTTCACCGCTGTTTAATCGTTCAAGAAATTTATTCATCTGTCCTCTCGGTAGTCGAGTAGCCGCGCTTTTGTTCTTTGCGGCGTATCGAGACCACCACTTAAATAAAAATTTTTCTATTAACGTGTGGTCTCGGTACGTTGCTCGTACGCTTCGCGACTCGCAACTACTCGACCACCGATTTTTATTTCATAAAATTTTTCGCCATCGGGTCAGCCACACGATTCGGAATCAAATGTGCGATGTGTGGGAACGGCTCACTCATGTGCGGGAAACTCGTTGCCAACATAAATTGATTTTGAAACTCAGGGTCAGTGGGCAGTTCAAATCTTTCAACACTGCGAGTCACTGCATCAATTTCATTTCGTTTTTCAATATTCAACAACGCAATGCGTGCACCATCGCCTGCCGCATTTCCAACCGCATACACATTATTCAAATCACAATCGGGTATCAACCCAATCAACATCGCTTTTTCTTTATCAATATAACTTCCAAACCCACCCGCCAAAATCACTTTATCAGGGTCTTGCAAACCAAAACGTTTTAATAACGTACGCGATGCAGTAAACAACGCCGCCTTCGCCAATTGAATTTGACGTACATCTTGTTGAGTCATTGGGATGTCGCGACCGATAGATGTTTCCTCCGCCCAAGCGATGACATACTCCCAGCCATTTTCTCCCTGACGAACACGCTTCGTGCTTAAGTCTTTTTTGAACTTGCCACGAGAATCGACTATCCCAGCCCGAAACAATTCCGCTACCGCGTCAATGATGGCAGAACCGCAAATCCCTTTGGCTTTTCCTTGATTCCAATCATCTTCACCGACAATTTTATAACGTGGTTCAAGAGTCTTTTCATCTATATGGACTCGTTCAATCGCGCCCGGTGCGGCACGCATTCCGTATTCAACATGTGCACCTTCTAATGCAGGTCCAGTTGGCGTGGATGTACAAACCAATCGTTTGCGATTTCCTAAAATCAATTCTGCATTTGTACCCACATCAATCAACAACCAATTTTCATCTTGTTTGTGTGGTTCTTCTGCAAGAATCATTGCGCTCGTATCCGCACCTACAAATGAAGCGATGGTGGGGAGGATGTGAATATTTCCAGAAGAATTGATATGTAATCCAAGTTCACGTGCTTTAACATCCACTGATTTATGAATCGTTGGCACAAACGGAGCAAGTCCCAAATCTTTTGGATGTAAATTCAACAAGACATGATGCATGGTTGAATTTCCAACCAACACCATTTCCAAAATTTCACTTAATTTTATACCAGCTGGTCGAGTAGAGCGAGTGTTCTTCTCGCTCGTATCGAGACCAGAAGTTTCATCTAACTTTTCATTTGCAGATTTCACCGCTTGTTTCAATAACTTATTAAGCGTAGAGATAATTGCTTTATGCAATTTCTCCAAGCCATCTGGATGTTCAATCGTATATTGAATACGAGACATCACATCTTCGCCATACACAATCTGCGGATTCATCTCTGATTCAGATGCCAGCACTTCGCCCGTGCGTAAATTACATAAATACAAAGCAACTGTCGTTGAGCCAATATCTACTGCCGCGCCATAACTATCTTCCACATAACCTGCTTGGACTTCAATCACTTCTTTATCTTGCCACACAGAGACAGTCACATTCCATTTTGAGTCGCGTAAAGTTTTAGATAAACCACGCAGGCATTGATAATCAATATCCAAGTCATACCAACGCGGAACTTTTGCATCCACACCACGAACCAATTGCATGGAGGTTTCAAGACCTTTTGCCAAACGTTCCCAATCTGCAATTGGTCTTTCTAAATTTGGTGGAGCCATTGTCACCAAATATTTTCGAACTGACGGTTTAACTTCAATTGCACGATTGCTGGCACTCTTACGAACAATTTGTTTATTGCCACGGCTTTCTTCGGGAACATTGATTAATACATCACCTTGAATTTTGCACTGACAAGATAAACGCACATGACCAACTTCCCAGCCTTTATCTTTTAATAACTTGGGTCTGCGAGCAAAGTAAGCAGATTCTTCTGGTGAAACAGGGGAGACATTTTCACGCTTTGAATCAATATTATATTTTTCAAAGCGACCTTCTTCAATTAAAACCATACACTTGCCACAAGTGGCATTCTCAGCACAAATTGATTCAATTTCTACGCCCAACTCTCGTGCCGCCGAACGAATCGATATGCCTTCATCTACTTGTCCGCGTGAGCCAGAAGGTTGCAGAATGATGTTATGTTTTTTCATAGAATGGACAATGGACGGTGGACGATTGACCATGGTCTACGGTCTATCGTCTACGGTCTTAAGCGGATTCTTTTTCTCGTTTTGGAATTTCTATCTTAGCAAACTCAGTTTCAAGTTCAGAAAGTAGCGCTGCAGCAACTTCTTCAGGAGAACCATCACGTTCAATCCAATCACCGCGTTTGTATTCTTTTGCATAATCGCTTGTGGATGTTGCACCAACTGCCATTGCGTAGGCATCAATTTTGTTTTGAATTTTTTGCGAGAGTTGCTTCTTCACAGTTCGTCCATCGCCCTCAACCGTGAAAGATTGGGGGATATGTTTCCAATACATAATTCGATATTTTGCCATTTCGTGTATCCTCATTAAATTATATATAATTTCTAAGGGGAGATTTTACGGGATGTAACCTAAATGGTCAATGTCGAAAATAAAAATAGAGCAACAAAAATGTTGCTCTATTAAACTGATGACCAAACTTTATTCTTCTTTGCCCAACACCCACACACTAATTGAACCCATCAAGTTGGCAAAACCATTGATGAACACAATAGAGACAATACTAAGAATCACGCCAAGCACCGATGTCATAATAGCGCGTTGCATCGTGTCAATTTCAAATCCATTCCATAGCATCATTTGAGCATCGGGAATGTAGGTAAGAATAAATGGTGCGAGGATAAAGGCTAAACTGACTGAAACAAAAACCACTGCAATCGTAAATGCAATTACACCGAGCGGCATTTTCAATAATAGATACACCAATTCTTTCCAAAATTGCAGGCTTTTTAATTGTGCAACCAAAATTGACTTTGCCGAATCATTATTGGATGGTCGTGCTTCTGGCTTGCCAATTTTTACACCCAATAATTTTGAAGTGACTGTACGGTCTAAATCCCCAAGAATATAAGTGACAAAAATCATCGCCACCAAAATAGGAATACCGACTAAAGTGATAACCAAGCCTGCACCGAGGCTAAAACCTGTAATCAAAATCACAAAATACAAAACACCTAAAGGCAAACTTAATAATAAATAAATGAGATTAGGAAAAAACTTTTTCATCTTTGCTCCTTATTGAACTTTTCCTGCTTTTGTTAATGCTTCTTTCACATCTGCATTGGCTTGAAAAATGCCATACACCTTAATTGTCTCCATCACTTCCACAGCCAGTGTGGGGGAGATGTCGCTTGCCAATGTACAAATACCAACCACATTGACCCTCACTTTTTCTTTTCGTGCTTTATATTTTTCTAAGTCTTCACGGTTCAAATAAACCGCCCCAACCACATACGAAGAACGCACCACCGACTGTTGCACCTCGACAGCATGTTTCTCCAACTGCGAGCGAATCGCCGAGCGGATAAAATCAGTTCGGTTCGAGTAATGCCCCTCCTCAACCAGCAAATCCACCTTGCCCAGCTCCACGGCATTCATATTAATAGTAATTTTCTCAGTATCTGCCATTATTTCTCCTATTTACCATCTACATGGATGGTGTAAGGATGATTTTATGGCATTTTCTGGATTTGTCAAGTTAAAAAACCATCCCGTAGGATGGTTTTCCGCTTCTTTCCTAACCGACGCTTGATTCTGCTTTTCGACCTTTTACTTACCCCAAAGCATTCCCCGCTAACCAACCTGTTGTCCATGATGATTGAAAATTAAACCCACCAGTGATTCCATCAATATCCAACACCTCGCCTGCGAAAAATAGATTATTTACGATTTTGCTTTGCATGGTTTTAAAATCCACTTCACTTAACTTCACCCCACCACATGTGACAAATTCTTCTTTGAAAATTCCTTTGCCTTGAATCACGAAGTTCGCCGCCGTTAATTCTTGAGCAAGTTTTCGTATTTCGGCTTTGGATAAATCACCCCAATTTTTTTCTTCAATAAAATTTGTTAATTGTTTCCACAATCGTAATGGGATTTGTGAAAAAGCAGGTTGTGTTGAAACTTTCTTCTTTGCATTTTCTTGCCAATCTTTATTGCGTTGCAAAACTTCTAAGGCGGATTCAAACGTGTAATCTGCAAGCCAATTGATAAATAGGGGAGAAGTGTATTTTTTGTCAAACAAAATCCTTGCACCCCAAGCGGAACATCTTAATACAGCGGGTCCGCTTAATCCCCAATGAGTGATTAATAATGCGCCTTGTGTTGTGACCGTATCCATTTTCAACTTCACATTTTCAACAGATACACCTGCCAGCCCGTCAATGCGTTTGTCCTTGATATTAAATGTAAACAACGAAGGTACAGGCGAAATAATTGTGTGACCTAATGATTTTGCAATTTCTCTGGTTTTAGAATCGCTACCCGTAGCAAGTAACAACTTTTTTGCTTGTAAATAAAAAAGTTTGCCTTCACTTCGTACTTCAAGCTTGAATCCATTTTTATTTTTTTCTACATCTAAAAGATTAATCCCTGTTTTTACTTTTACACCAGCATTCTTCGCTGACTCGCGCAAACAATTTGCAATTGTGTTTGAATCATCAGTGACTGGAAACATTCTCCCATCACTTTCCACTTTTAACTTTACATTTCTAGACTCAAACCATTCCACTGTGTCTTTTGGCTGAAAGCGAGTGAATGCCCCACGCAATTCATTTCCGCCACGTGGATAGTAGGTGATAAGTTTTGCAGGCTCAAAACAAGCATGGGTCACATTACATCGCCCGCCACCAGAGATGATGACTTTTCCCAAAGTTTGGCTGGCTTTTTCGATAATCAATATTTTTAGGTTTGGATTTAATTCCGCACAGCGAATCGCGGCAAAGAGCCCAGCGGGTCCGCCACCTGCGATGATGACATCCCATAAAGTTTGACTAAAGTTTGACATGATTTTGATGATACTGTATCTTGTTAGGATTGCAAGTATTGGGGAAACCTCTACTTGAAATTGCCCTATAAAAGGCTACAATAGGTTTGGCGGGGAATTGTAATGTTGTATTTCGTTAAACAGGTTTATGGTATATGCCTGTATTACTCAAGATGTTGAAAATGGAATCTACAAAGAAACGCAGTACAAGAAAAAATATAGTAAGAGAATATCAAAACGAAGAGCAATATCGAGCTCTCTTTGAAAATGTTCCCATTGGAATCGGCTTGGCTGATACCGAAGGGAATCTGATTACATTTAATGATGCCATGCTCAAGCCTGGCGGATATACACGCGAAGAGG
>JAEURH010000060.1 GCA_016789365.1 Anaerolineales bacterium | reverse complement strand
AGAAAAGAATCACGCGGCGGACATGCTCGCGAAGATTATCCAGAACGTGATGATGAAAATTGGTTGAAGCACACATTGATTACAAAGAAAAATGGTAAGTTAGAAATTAAATATAAACCCGTTGTGATTACGAAGCATAAACCAAAAGCGAGAGTGTATTAATTATTCCGTCATTGCGAGGACGCTCTTGTTCTTTGTCCGAAGCAATCTCCAACATAATGAGCGAGATTGCTTCGTCGGGAAGAGCACCTTCCTCGCAATGACGATATAGGAGAATTTATGGAAGTAACAATCAAAATTTTTAGATACAACCCTGAAAAAGATAAACGCGGACATTACGAAACCTACACTGTAGAAGCACATGAAAATGACCGTGTGTTAGATGTGCTTGAATTGGTGAAAGGTCACAAAGACGGTACATTATCTTTCCGCCGTTCATGTGCACATGGCGTGTGCGGTTCAGATGCGATGCGAATCAATGGGCGCAATATGTTGGCTTGTAAAACCTTGATTCGTGATGTAGGTGCAAACATTACCGTTGAACCGATTATGGGTTTGAAAGTTGCCAAAGATTTAATTGTGGATATGAATCCGTTCTTTGATAACTACAAGAAGATGCTCCCATATTTAATTAATGACAATCCATTACCAGCCGATGGTAAAGAACGTTTGCAATCACCTGAACAACGTGCCCGTTTTGACGAATCAACAAAATGTATTTTGTGTGCGGCTTGTACAACATCTTGTCCGTCATTCTGGGCAAGTGATGAATATTATGGACCCGCGGCATTGGTCACAGCTCATCGTTTTATTTTTGATAGCCGTGATGAAGGTGCAGAACAACGCTTGCATGTGTTGAGTGAAACGAATGGCACGGCGCGGTGTCATACAGCGTATAATTGTACTGAGGCTTGTCCGCGTGATATTCAAATCACAAAGGCGATTGGTGAGTTGAAAATGGCAATGGTGACAGGCAAAATTGATTGAAAGATAAAGGATAGAATAGAAATGAAAAGCCGTATCCATTAGGGGTGCGGCTTGTTTTATTTTACAGTGTAAGTAGGTCTATAAATAAAATGCGAACCTCAATTTTATTAACATGGCTATTATGCCTGCTTGTTTTTATTGGTGACTTAATAACGCCACAAAATATAGCAGTCCCTACTTTGTACGTCATTGTGGTCTTTGCGAGTTTATGGTCACGCAACAAAAGATTTGTCATTGCAGTTATGGTTTTATGTACAGGATTAACCATTGCGGGCTTTTTCTTGTCATCTCAAAGTGTAGAAGAATGGAAATCAATAATAAACCGCACCTTTGCCATTATTGCTTTTTGGGCGATTGGGCTAATTGGCGTAAACTTCCTTAATAGCGAAGAAAACCTACAAGCCAGTTACTTGCGTTACCAAAAAGCATTAGACCAAATATTTGAAGGCGCACAGATTATTGGTTATGACTGGCGATATTTATATGTGAATGAGGCTGTTGCAAAACAAGGGCATCAAACAAAAGAAAATTTATTAGGGCGGACGATGATGGAGGTTTATCCCAACATCGAACAAACAGCATTGTTTGGAGTATTGAAAGATTGTATGCAAAATCGCCTGCCTTATTTGATGGAGAATGAATTTACCTATCCTGACGGAACAAGAGGCTGGTTTGAGTTGAGTATTCAACCGGTAGATGAAGGTTTGTTTATTTTATCTAATGATATTACGAAACGAAAATATGCCGAAGAGAGATTTCATTTGGCGGTTGAGTCTGCACCGTATGGAATTATATTAAGCAGTTCAAAAGGCGAAATCACATTGGTTAATTCACAGGTGGAGAAAATTTTTCAATACAGCCGTCATGAACTGATTGGACGTTCTGTTGAAGAATTGGTACCAGAAAGTTTCAGACAAAAACATTTTACTTATCACCGAGAATTTTTTTTGAACCCAAGACCCAGACCCATGGGAGTCGGACGCGATTTATATGCGTGCAGAAAAGATGGCAGTGAATTCCCAGTAGAAATCGGGCTTGTGCCAATCGAAACCCATGATGAAAAAATTGTAATGGCAACAATTCTGGATATTACACAACGCAAACAAACCGAAGAAGAGTTACTTCGATTAAACAAAGAATTAGAACTTCGCATTTTTGAGCGTACGGCTCACTTGAACTTAACAAACGAACAGCTACAAAATGAATTACTTCATCGGCAACAAGCGGAAGAGCGAAATATTCGTCAAAACAAAATGCTTTCAGAGTTGCATAAAATCACTTTGGATTTGTTGCAACAAAACAGCCTTGAACAATTGTTGAATCGAGTCGTAGAAATTTCTTCTAATTTTTTAGATGCCACCTATGCTGGAATAACTTTAATAGAGGGTGATACTTTAACAGTGAAAGCAGTAACTCAAAATCAGATTCAATTGTTAGGCCAGAAATTAAGTAGAAACGATGCAAAACTTACCTGGCGAGCATTTGATACACGTCAAACGATGGTTTTGAAAGATTATGATACTTGGGAACACCGCCGAAAAGATTATCAAGGATTAGTACATCACGCAGTGATTGATTTGCCAATTCTCAATGGTGATGAATGTTTAGGTGTATTAGCACTAGGGCGCGAAAAACCAAATTACGAATTTAGTGAAGAACAAATTCAATTTGGCAGTTTATTTGCCAGCCTAACCGCATTAATTATTATCAACTCGCAATTGAGAGAAACGTTAAAACAACAATCTATTCACGATTCATTGACAGGTTTATTCAACCGCCGTTATATGGAAGAGACTTTAATCCAAGAAATCAGCCGTGCTGTCCGCAATGGCCACTCACTTGGTATTATCATGTTAGATATTGACCACTTCAAAAATTTTAACGATACGCATGGGCATGTCAATGGCGATTCACTGTTGAGTGAACTTGGTAAACTCTTAAAAACGAATATCCGTACAGAAGATACTGCTTGTCGTTATGGCGGTGAAGAATTTTTGTTAATTATGCCCGACGTATCTTTAGAAACGGTGTTAAGACGCGCTGAGTTATTACGCGAATCTATTTCAGAACTTCAAATACAAGCAGATACGTTTGCTGGTGTTACGATTTCATTAGGAATTGCGATGTACCCACAACATGGAACGACTATGGAATTTTTAATCCGTTCTGCTGATAAAGCACTTTATCAGGCAAAACAAAATGGGCGTAATCGAGTTGAAGTAGCAAATAGCAGTTAATGAAATTTGTAAAAAACAAAATTTACTTAACGCTATAATCCAAAAAACTTAATACTGGAGGACGTGATGATTCGCGGTGTGATGTTCGCCATCTTAGCCAGCCTGATATTAAATTTGATCCTGCCTGCTATCTTCGGCGTGATATTGACAACGCTCTTCAGTGGATTAACTTTGCTAGACCCACTTTATGGAGGTGACCGTAATACCACAGCATGGTTTACATTGACGATGACGCTTGTTTTCCAAACCTTGCATACATTCATCACTGCACCAGTAACGGGGATATTAACTGCTTTAATTCATAAGCGCATACAATCTGGCTGGTTATATCTAATCGGCGTAGTGCTGACAGTTATTCTTCATTACATATTTCTGTTGATATTTGCAGGTATCAGCTCTTTCTTTGTCAGCGAAGATATAAATGTTGCACACACAGTATCATTCTTTTTAATTATCTTCATCAGCCCGTTGATTGGATTAATCACCGTCTTTGCAGTTCGGCGTGTTAAAAAACAGTTTTAGAATTTAATGAAATCAGTGATGAAGTGAGATATATTACTGATGAAATAATAATATAATTGTTTTATGGAAAAAACATATTACCCTTCTGTAAGAAAAATTTTATTGCATAGTTATTTGTACCCCTCACTAATGTGGATTATAGGACATCTAGCTGGTGCTGCTTTTGCTTTTTATCGCAAAGGGGTGTTTGATGAAAACGATTTGTTACGCCTTTCAAGTTTCTTATTTGCCATTTTCCCTATTATATTAATACAAGGCTTATTTCAAGGTTTTACTGGAAAGCTTCTTGCTATTAAACTAACTCCCAAGTCAATTTCGGGACCACTTCATGTAGGAAGAGATATGCCGATTCAATTTAGTGAAATTGATTTTGAGAAAACTCATAAAACAAAGAGAATATGTAGCATCCATGGTGATGAATTGAAATTTGAAGCGAAGTTATTTGAAGAAGAAGATGTGGATGAAATTTGGAATGTATTAAGTAAGCATGAAAAAAAAGTAAAATCTGAGGTTTCTTTATGACCAATCATTTTAATATTTTGATAAAACAAGCCAAGATTCGGGGACAAAACAAACTATTCGACATTGGTATCACAGGCGGGAAGATTACAAAGATAGAAGAAAACATAAAAGCAGATTCTGAAATCACGATTGATGCTAATAAAAATTTAGTCACCGAATCATTTGTCAATCCGCATCTGCATTTGTGTAAAGTCTATACCCGTGAAATGATGGATGATGAAACACTGACTGGCTATCACGCCGCAGATATGGGTAAGTCTATGACCACAATTGAACTGGCGGCGTTGGTCAAAGAAAAATATGATGAAACATGGATTATCAAAAATGTTCGCAAAGCCTTAGCCCAAGCGGCGATATATGGCAATTTACACATCCGCGCTTTTGCGGATGTTGATTCAAAAGCAAAACTCGAAGGCATGAAAGCGTTAATCAAAGCACGCGAAGAATTCAAAGGCATCGTGGAGATTCAAGTCTGTGCCTTTGCACAAGATGGATTGGCGAGAGAAGCAGGAGCAAGTGCATTGATGCGTGAGTCAATGCAAATGGGAGCAGATGTTGTTGGTGGCATCCCATGGATTGAATTTACTGATGCAGATATACAATCTCACATCACAGAGATTTTTGATTTAGCACAAGAATTTAACAAAGATGTTTCTATGCTGGTAGATGACGCGGGTGATGCAGGCTTGCGTTCGTTAGAAGCGATGGCAGTTGAAACCATCAAACGTAATTGGCAAGGTCGCGCGTTAACACATCATGCCCGTGCAATGGAGTTGTATCCGCAACCGTATTTTCAAAAAGTTGTTGCCTTATTAAAAAAAGCGGATATGGCTGTTGTCTCTGACCCGCACACGGGACCGCTTCATGCGCGCGTGAAAGAATTGTTAGCCGAAGGTGTGAATGTGACTTTAGGTCAAGATGATATTTCGGATGCATATTATCCATTTGGCAGAAACAATATGCTCGAAGTTGCTTTCCTCGCTTCACACATGTTATGGATGACAACTGCGCGTGAAATTGAAACGTTATATGATTTGATAACAAAAAACCCAGCACGCGCCATGAATATAAAGAATCATGAAATCAAAATAGATTCGCCTGCAAATCTGGTTATATTGAATGCGCCAAATATCATTGAAGCCTTACGCGAACACGCCGCACCTGAATATGTAATTAGCAACGGAAAATTAATTGATAAAATAAAAATGCAAACAATGTCTCAAAGCGGTGAATGGTGAAATATGTAAAACCCTCGCTTCAACCGCCGTCCTTGGCGGTTAGAATATAAAATTGCCATCTTGCAAAAGTGCGCTAGAGAACGCACACTACCCAATAGAATATTATTTTTCTTGTGTAGAAGGCGTTCTCTAACGCCGATGATATATAAATTTTTTGCTTATGCAAAAGGTCTAATGATGTAGTGGTGAATATGGCAAAAATAAAAATTACAAACTCACTCGTCTCTGTGCAATGGCTCAAAGAAAATTTTTCTGCCGAAAATTTAATCATTCTCGATGCCAGCATAAAACCTGTCACCAACGTTGGCGAATCAATCAAAGATGCATACATTCCCAACGCATTACGTTTTGATTTTGATAACGAAATCAAAGACCACAACACATCGCTTCCGCACATGATGCCCACACCAAAATTTTTTCAAGATGAAGTGCAAAAACTTGGTATCCATCAAGATAGCGCCATTGTTGTTTATGACAATGTCAATATCTATGCCAGCCCGCGCGCGTGGTGGATGTTCCGCGCGATGGGGCATGATAATATTGCCGTCTTAGATGGTGGCTTGCCCGCCTGGATTTCTGCTGGATATGAAACCGCTTCATCACTTGACCCGAAGCCTGTTAACCGAGGTGATTTTTTATCTAATCCCCAGCCTGATTCATTCATTGATTCAAGTTATGTCTTGAAAGCGATTCATAACCCGCAACTAACGATTTTCGATGCTCGGGCGAATGGAAGATTTGTTGGAACAGAATCAGAACCACGTCCACACATGAAGCGTGGACATATTCCAAATTCAGTCAATATGCCATTTGCATCCGTACTTGAAAATGGAAAGATGAAAGAAAAATCTGTTTTACAAAGTATGTTTGAAAAATATAAAGATAACCAAAAAGTTTTTTATTGCGGAACAGGAGTCACTGCTTGTATTCTTGCCTTAGCCGCAGACCAAGGAGGTGAGAAAAATTTTTCCGTCTATGATGGTTCATGGGCAGAGTGGGGCATGGAAAAAGAAAATTATCCGATAGAAAAATGATACTTTCTGAATATATTGCTCATAAAGTTTTAAATATTCTCGCCCCGCAAAGCGAATTGATTTCTATCACTGTGCCTGATGGGAGTTTTTCCAATTACACAAATATCGTTACAGCAAAATTGAAAGATGGAAGTTTATATAAAATCGTTGTGCGACGGTATAAAGTTTTTGGTACTTATGATCGCGGCGAAAAAGCTATTAGAGAGTTCAAAACGTTCAAGTTGTTGAATCAACATCAAGTCCCGTCACCTGAGGCGTTATATCTAGATGAAACTGGTGATGTGCTTGAAATCCCGGGAATGGTGTCAAAATTTGTGGATGGAAGTTTAATCATGGATACAGCACTTGCTGACCCTTTTGATTGGGCAAGTAAACTCGCGAAAACGTTAGCAAAGATTCATTCCATCCCATGTGGTGAAGAAGAGAAAAAATTTTTGTTAGAAGGAAATTCACAAGCCACATGGTTTTTGAATAAAGGTGAGCCGCCGAGTTATATGCAAGATTATGCAGGTGGAGCAGAATTGTGGCATTTGATGAAAAAACTATATCCACAAATTGAATCAGTATATCCAACTTTAATGCATATTGATTATTGGTCTGGAAATATTTTGTGGCATGAGAATGAAATTTCGGCAGTGATTGATTGGGAAGAAGCCGCATATGGTGACCCTGCTTATGATGTAGCATATGCACGCTTGAATATGACATTGATGAGTTTACCCGAAGCCGCAGATGAATTTTTGCGAGTGTATGAATCTGAAACGGGAAGAAGGCTAAAAAACTTAGGCTTTTGGGAACTTGCGGCTTGTGTGCGCCCAATGACTGACCCTGTGGATTGGAGAGTCAATGGAATTGATGGGCAGAATACAAGTAACTTTTTGCAATTCATGGAAGATGCCAAGAAGAAAGTGTAAAAAGTAACACTGCAATTTTATTTTGTCATCTAATGCTATAATGATTTTTCATCCTATAACTTTTACAGAAAGGAAATTTCATGCCCACCCCAAATTATAAATATGAAAAACGTCAAAAAGAAATTGCAAAGAAAAAGAAGAACGAGGAAAAACTAAAACGCAAACAAGAAAAGAAGAGTGAAGAACCTGTAGTCACTCCGCAGGAAGTAAAAGATGAAAAGAAAGAAGAACCTACAAAAGAAGATTGATTTATAAAAGAGACCAAACTTTATAAGTTTGGTCTCTTTGTTTTATTTCTGTAAAAACTTTATCACTTTTTCATGCACATCAGATGATTGCAAGGCACCACGATGACCCAAGCCATTTGATTCAATGTATTGTGCATGAGTCCAAGTGTTTGCAATCGCGCGGCTGTCTTCCACAGGGGTCACTTCATCAGAACGGTCGTGAAATACCAAAGCAGGAATATTTATTTTTTTAACAAGTTCTTCATTGACAATTTCTTCTAAAACACCTTTGCCAAAATTTTCATAAACCATTTCATATAAACTATCCATCATTTGGTCAGGCAGTTTCGCAAGCACTTGAAAACGTGGAAAGGCATCCAAGAGTCGATTGAAAGCACCGAAATATACAAGTCTAGCAGGAGGCGAAAAATTTCTTTTCACCAATGCATACGATGTAATTAACGTCCCAAACGAGTGAGCCAGAATCGCATCAAATTTTCCAAATTGATTTAGCATCACATCCATTGTTGGTGCAATTTCCAAAAGATTGGTTTGCTTACCATCCGATTCGCCATGCGCGGGTTGGTCATACGCCACAACAAAATAACCAGCCTGCAATAATGGATTTACAAAACCAGTCATTTGCGCGCGTGCTCCGCCCCAACCATGCATCAGCAAAACTTTTGGATTTGATTCATCACCCCAAGTGGTGACCGCCAACTCACCCGCGTCATACTTGACTTTGAAGTTGTTTCCGCTCTTCAAAATTTCTTCATCTTGAGTTTTGACTTCATACTTATTCGGTGTGAAAAAAGCTTTATAAACTTTTTTCACAATAACTTGCATTTCATTTGTGGGTGTTAAGACAGACATTTTTTTCTCCTTTTATTTTCATGTATCACTCTGAACGAAGTGAAGAGTCTCCACGATAATTACTTACTACTTAGTAAGTTTTGATGACAAAAAATTTTATGCTACGAGCACATCCTGCTTATTTTGCTCAACGACATCACGGAATTTCTTAGTTCCTAAAGCACGCGCCATTTGTAAAGCACCTTGCACACTGGAATAAATCAACGCGGCTTTGCTTGCTGGAGTTCCATTGAATTGAAATGCACCCGCTTCTCTGCCTTCGTTAAGTGTTGCTTCTAGCCACACAAGCATTTCTTTATTCAAACCTTCCACTTCTTTTCGTAAACCTTCGGGTATTGAATTAAATTCCGCTTCCAACGAACCGACCAAACATACTTTGCCATTATCCGCGCGGAAGTTGGAGTAGATGCTAAAGAACCAATTCAATTTTTCTTCTGGATTTAAATCTTTCACGCGCGAGTTATTAATCCACAACTTGAAACGTTCACGATAGCGTTGAATGACCGCACATGCCAAATCTTCTTTGCTGGGGAAGTGATAATGAATAGCGGCATTCTTCACCCCAAGCTGTGAGGAAATATCTGCATAACTGAATCCATTGAAGCCTTTATCCTGCAAAAGGGATTCAGCCAAATTCAGTATTGTCCGTTTGGAGTTTTCGATTTTGACCATTGAACGGATTTTACTTACTAGTTAGTAAGTTGTCAAGAACCCCACCCTGCCTCCCCCAAATCCGATATTGAAACTTTTTATGATTACGAACTATTTACTTTTGGATTTGGGGGAGGTGTCCGAAGGACGGAGGGGGGCTAAACCTTCTCACCTCTAAACTGCGTTTCATATAGCTGAGCATACAAACCATTCATTCCGATTAACTCATCATGTGTACCGCGCTCGACAATTTTTCCTTTATCCATCACTAAAATTAAATCAGCGGCGAGAATCGTTGATAAGCGATGTGCAATGACGATGGAAGTTCGTCCAGCCATGACTCGTTTCAAGGCTTCTTGAATCAAAGATTCTGATTCGCTATCCAAATGACTTGTGGCTTCGTCTAAAACTAAAATGCGTGGGTCTTTGAGAATCACACGCGCCAAAGCAATGCGTTGTTTTTCTCCACCACTTAAACGATAACCACGTTCACCGACGATTGTGTCATAACCATCAGGTAAATCCATAATGAAGTTATGAATGTTTGCGGCACGTGCGGCGGATTCAATTTCTGCTTGAGTCGCGTCCATTTTTGCATACGTTAAATTTGTGCGAATGGTATCGTGAAACAAATACGTCTCTTGCGTCACCATGCCAATCGAATGTGCCAAAGAATCAAGCGTCACATCTTTTACATTATGGTCATCAATGCGAATGACTCCAGAAGTTGGGTCATATAATCTTGGAATCAAATATGTGGTTGTGGTTTTGCCTGCACCTGATGGACCGACGAGCGCGATTAATTGTCCAGACTCAGCGATGAAGGAGATGTTTTCTAAAGCGACATCCCGTGCTTGGGAGGCAGAATCAGTTTCAATTAAGTTTGAAGCGGTTCTTTCTTCCTGACGGCTGACCGCTGACGACTGACCATTACTTCCTGAATCCTTTGTCTGCGGTCTATCGTCTGCGGTCTTGATGTTTCCACTGAAAACGGCTGTCACATTTTCCATCTTGCCATAACGTTTGACATCTTTCAATAATAAAGATGAATCAATATGATAGTTGAACGAAACATTATCAAATTCAAGTTTGCCTTTGACATTTTTTAATTCAATCGCATTTTCTTTTTCAGTAATTTCTTGTGGCAAATCAATAATTTCAAAAACTCTTTCAAACGAAACCATACTGGTTGTAAATTCAACAGGCGCGCCAGCCAGACCTTGAAGCGTGCCATATAAATTTCCGAGATACGAACCAAACGCAACAATGGTTCCAACGGTGAAAACATCAGTGATGACATAATAGCCGCCAAGCCCATAAACGAGCGCGGTGCCTACGGCGCTGACCAAACCAAAGATGACAAAAAATGTTGAACCGATAACTGCACGACGAATACCAATATCACGAACACTTGCGGCGCGTTCACGAAATCTTTTTTCTTCTTGATTAATGCGACCAAATAATTTAACCAGCAATGCGCCACCGATGTTTAACGTTTCATTCATGTGTGCATTCATTTGCGCATTAGATTCCATGCCCTGACGTGCAATGTCGCGCAAAATATTTCCGAGCCGTTGAGCAGTGATAATAAATAATGGAAGAATCAAAATGCTGATTAATGTTAATCGCCATTCTAAAGTAAACATAACGATAAACAATGCAATCGCTTCAATTAAATTGGTAACAATGTTGACAATCGTATTGCTAATTGCATTTTGTGCACCGACTACATCACTATTGAGGCGACTCATCAACTCGCCAGATTTTGTGTTGGTGAAAAATCGTAGCGACATTCTTTGCAGGCGAGCAAATAAAGTGGAACGTAAATCATAAATGACACCTTCACCGACTGTTGAATTTAATCGGCGTTGAATGACGTTAATGCCGCCCGTCAATGCTGGAATCAAAAGCAATGCCACACCTAAAACAATTAATTGATTCACATCTTTAGCGGGAATCACCACATCAATCATGTTACGAAAAATTAAAGGCGTGAGTAACGATAAACCCGTTGTGAGGGTAATCGTCACCAACATGCCTGCAATATGCCACCAATAGGGCTTTGCATAATTTAGCACCCGTAATAAAAGTTCACGCGTTAATTGAGGCTTTTCATCCCCTTGTCTCATAGACATCCACCAGCCGTAATGCATATTTTTTGTCTCCTAAGTCTGATTGGTCTAACAGGTCTTAATGGTCTGACAAGTCAGAGTTGTTCGACTATAAGACTATTAAGACTTTTTTACAACTAAACAAAGGGACAGGTTAATAAAAGACTAACAAACCAAGATGTAAAGTAAGTGAAAGGGTGTTTGATTCTTGTACCGAATACAATATCTTGAATTATTTTAGGAGAACATTATGAAACTTCATCAAAGATTTTGGATATTATTATTCGTTTTTATCTTTATGGCTTGTGCGCCACAACAAGCAGAATCAACTTCACCTCACTGGACGTATGAAGGAGAAGAAGGTCCAGAATATTGGGGTGAGCTTGACCCAAGTTATGCAGTTTGTGGAACTGGAACGCATCAATCTCCGATTGATATTTCTACACCGAGTGAAAAGGATTTGGTGAATATCGTTTTTCACTATGAATCAAGCCAAGTCAATATTCTCAATAACGGGCATACAGTTCAGGTCAATTATGATGCGGGCAGTTATATCGAGTTGGATTCAGTTCGTTATGATTTACTTCAATTTCATTATCATGCGCCTAGCGAACACGTCATTAACGGAAAATCTTTTCCCGCTGAAATTCATCTCGTGCATAAAAATGCAGATGGTCAATTAGCAGTGGTTGGGATTTTGTTAGATGAAGGTGCTAAGAATTCTGCATTGAATCCATTCATTGATAATTTACCTGCTGAAAAATCTGATGTGAAAGATGTGGGCGTGACAATCAATGCAAATGAATTTTTGCCAACGCTTCAAACCACGTTTCGTTATGCTGGCTCGTTGACGACTCCACCTTGCAGTGAAGGAGTGAGTTGGTTGGTGATGACAAATCCAGTGGAATTATCGGCTGAGCAATTGAGTAAATTAGAAGGATTGTTTGAAAATAACAATCGTCCACTGCAAGAAATCAATGACCGTATCATCACAGAAGATAGCACTCCTTAATTAATAAAAAGTTGACAGTTATTTTATGGTAACTGTCAACTTTTTATTAGAGTAAGATGGAAATTTAAGAATCCAGAGTTTCTCTCAACTGCAAATCAGAGAAGGTGATATCTAAATCTGAATTTTCACTTGGAACTACAGCTATATATAATCGGCCCGTCTTAAAACGCTCATCTTTGAAGGAAGTTGCCAGTACTCCGTTTAAATAGACTTGAAATTTTGTATCATGACAAATTACTCGCAAGCGATTCGTCTGGTTCATGCCGGTTTTCAATGCCGTATGATTTGACCAAGTGATTAAGTCTTTCCACAGTAATTCATTCGTTGTCGTTGTATCTTTCACATAATAACCGATGGTATATGAACCAATCGCGGACACTAAAACCGCATACCCGCCGCCATCTGGCGTGAAGCGTAGATAAAACCCCGCACGAATCTTACCTTCATTACCGTCTGTGAATTTCATACTGATGCTGGCATCGAAGTCATCCAAAAAGCCAGAACTTTGTAAAACATAATAAGACTTCTTATTGGCTTTATATTTCCCGCGCATTTCAGAAGGATTGCCTTTATGAAATGTCAGTAATTCTTTATTCATCACTTCCCAACCTGGCATTACATTATTACTAAAATCAGCACCGAGCATTAAGTCACCCATATCTGGCTCGGGAGTGAGAGTCTTTGAAACTCGGAAAGTGGTGCCACAAAATTCACAAGCGACCAAATCCGATGCTTTGATGGCTTTTTCTGGAAGGGAGGCTCCGCAGTTGGGACAGTTCAATGATTTCATAAGTTGGATTGTATATCAGAATTTCTACGAGAACAATATGACAATTGGAGGATTCAATTTTCGGACAACCGTACTATGTACAATGGTCAGCTTTTGTTTTATAAGAAGCATATAATCTTTTAGGAGAATTTATGCCCACCAAAACCCCTTCTATTATTTCAGTCATTCTTACTATTCTTGTTCTTATCTTAATCGGTGCTCTTTCTATCTTTATGAACATGGTTGCATTAAATGGAATGAGTAGCCGTGAAGGCGGACCTGCCTTGTTAACTTTAGGAAGTTGTAGCATCATTGGGATTATTTTGTCTGCGGTTGTTGCGAGTCGTTTAACCAAAACATTTATCAGCAAATATAGTTGGAATTCAATCTTAGCAGTTGTAACAGCATTTATTGCTGGTAGTATTTTAGGATTTGTATTTAATGTGATTGGGTTTGTTTTATCAATTATTGTTGCCGATATTTTATGGCCCCTATAAAAATGACAGATTCTGTAATCGGTGTGTGGAAACTGCTTCGGTTTGAGTTTCAAGCCGCAGGAAACAGAATCATCTATCCCTATGGGAAAGAGGCGCGCGGGTCTTTCATCTACACCAAATCAAATCGTTTTTCGGTACAGTTGATGCGAGTTGACCGTCCTAAATTCCAAATCGCTGACCAACAACAAGGCTCAGTGGAAGAAACGCTAGCGAGTTATCGCGGTTCGATTTCTTATTTTGGAACATATAAAGTGGATGAAGAAAAAGGAATCATTGTTCATGTTGTGGAAGGTTCAATTTTCCCGAACATGGAAGGCACGGAACAGATTCGTTATTTTGAATTGAAAGAAAATCTTTTGCAATTACGCACGCCAACTTTTAAGGTGGCTGGTGAAGTGACGTTTGGTATTTTGCTTTGGGAACGAATTGAATAAAAAGGAAATTGAATGTCTGAAGATTTCTTACTAAGTTTGGTGCCTGTTGGTGTTGGATTTTTGCTTTTTGGTATGGCTGTAATTATGTATGTTCGAATACGCCTATTTCTTAAAACGGCACAAGCAGTAAAAGGGACTGTGATTGAGATGGTTTATCGCAGAAAGAGCACGAGTAACAGAGGTGGCGGATATTTACCCGTCTATCGATTTAGAACGCTTGATGGAAAAAAAATTACAGCCAAAGATAGTTTATCGAGAAATCCGCCGCAATTTCAAGTTGGTCAAGAGGTTGATGTTTTATATAACCCTGAAAACCCGCATAATGCCCGCATTAACAAATGGTTGAATTTATATTTTCTTCCTGTTTTATTAGGGGGTTTGGGGTTGTTATTTGGAGGTATAGGGGTATTAATTGTATTTAGTAAAGTGTTTGCAAATTAGGCTTTTAGAAAAGGAGAAACTATGTCTGCTGATTTAATTATTGGAATTGTGTTTAGTTTGATAGGTGGATTAATGGCGTTGATTGCCGTATTTCTTTTTGTGCGCACGAGAATGTTTATGAACACTGCTCAAGAAGTAAAAGGCACAGTGATTCGCATGGTGTATAGCCATAGTTCAGAAGGCGGTGGCGGATATTCACCTGTGTATCAATTTAAAACCATTGAAGGGCGATTGGTTGAAAAACAAGATAGTTTATCGAGTAATCCGCCAATGTTTACAGAAGGGCAAACGATTGATATTTTATACGAACCCGCTAACCCAGAAAATGCTCGCATTAAAAAATGGATGAGTTTATATTTCTTGCCATTACTGCTCGGAGGCATGGGATTAATTTTCGGTGGCATTGGTGTGGTGTTGCTCATTTTCCGTTTGTTAGATTCGTTGAATATATAAACAAAATCATCATTGCTTGAAAAGAAAATTTGTTCTATAATCAAATCATGGAGATTGACCCATGATTTTTCAATCCCACATTCCAAGTTTTCCACTCAATTACTATGTTGAGCGTATATTTTATTATGAAGGTCTATCACCTACACATAACTTAGACCGTTTTCTTCCCGATGGCAACACAGAAATCATCATCAACTTAAATGAAACACCACAAGCCATTCATCACAACCAAACATTAAATCAAATTCAAACTTGCAAACGAGTTTGGGTCAGTGGTGTGCGAACAAAACCAATTACTATTCCATCAGGCAAAGGCAGTCGCATGTTGGTGATTGCATTTCGCAAAGGCAAAGGTTTTCCATTTTATCCATTGCCGATGAACGAAATCAGTGACCGTGTTCTTGAAGCAGATTTAATTTTTAGACACAACATTTTAGATTTACGAGAGCAACTACTCGCTTCTTCATCTACGGGACACATGTTTCTGCTTACTGAAACCTTTCTTTTATCCCGCGCTGGATTTAATTCCTTACACCCCGATTCATTTTCCCGTTGCATTGACTATGCCATTACACAAATTATCAAATCGCCAAATCAACTTTGCTTAGAAAAACTCAGTGACGAAATTGGATATTCACAAAAACATTTCATTCATTTGTTCAAATCACAAGTGGGGTTAACTCCAAAACAATATATGAAAATTCTACGTTTTCAAAAAGCGATTTTAGAAATCGAATCTGACAATTCGTATGATTGGTCTTTCATCGCCCACAAAAGCGGATTCTATGACCAATCCCATTTCATTCACGATTTCAAAGAGTTTTCTGGTTTCACACCGAATGAATATCTAAGCAAGAAAACCGATGCTTTGAATTATGTGCCTGTTAGTTGATATGTCATTCTGAGCCGCGTTCTTGTTCTTTGCGGCGAAGAATCTCTGAGATTATCGTAGAGACCCTTCGCTTGTCCCTTCACTTCGTTCAGGGCTTCGGCTCAGGGTGACACATATAAAGCACAGGTAAATTTTTTACAATACATTCCTTTTAGTCTCCAATAAGATTATGTTCAAATCTATCTCATAGGAGACATAAATCATGGAAAACTTATATATCAATCACCTCGCTGTTTTTGTTTGTGCCATTCTCAACTTAACATTGGGAGCATTATGGTATTCACCTGTACTTTTTTATAAAGGTTGGCTTGCTGAAACAAAATTGACAGAAGAACAACTCGCCAAACAAAACCCCGCCCAAACGTATGGACTTGCTTTTCTATTTTCAATAATCATTTCCTATAACTTGGCATTCTTTCTCGGCGATTCTGCGACAGATGCAGTTTGGGGAGCCACGGCAGGTTTTCTCGCGGGCTTTGGCTGGTCAACTTTAATCTTCGCCATCATCGCTTTGTTTGAGCAAAAATCTTGGAAATATATTTTCATCAATGGTGGATTCATAACAGTTTACTTCACATTAATTGGTTTTATACTTGGTGTCTGGAGATAAGGAGTTCACTATGGATACTGTAGATAAAGCCATTCAAACCCAAATCAACAACATCCAAAAGAAAACTGGAATGTCACTTACAGAACTTTCTGCATTCATCAAAAAAAGCGGATTAAGCAAACATGGTGAAATTCGTTCGATGCTCATGGAAAAACTCGGCTTAGGTCACGGCGACGCAAATACATTGACGCATGTAGTGCTTAAATCTGATGGTGCTAGTGCGGCAAAAGGAAAATCAGAAGATGCCGTTTTAGATGAAATTTATTCAGGTGCAAAAGCAGGCTTTCGTCCCATTCACGAAAAGTTGATGAAAGAAATTAACAAATTTGGAGAATTTGAAATCGCGCCGAAAAAAGGTTATCTGAGTCTGCGAAGAAAAAAACAATTTGCAATGATTGGTCCCAAAACCAACACACGCTTTGAAGTTGGTATCAACATCAAAGGTCTTAAGAAAAATGCTCGGCTGAATGAACAAGCTGCAGGTAGCATGTGCAATTACACGGTCAACTTAACGGAAGCGAAAGAAGTAGATGCAGAATTAATCGCATGGATTAAATCTGCTTATGAAGGCGCAGGTTAAAATAAGGGCATGAATCAAAATGAAATCATCCAAAAAACTGTTGAATATATTAAGCAAGAATTTTCAAATGACTCATCTGGTCACGATTGGTGGCATATTTATCGCGTCTGGAAAACTTCTATCACCATTTGTGAACACGAAAAAGCGGATATGTTTATCGTGCAACTCGCCGCTTTATTACATGATTTAGATGATTGGAAATTTAATGAGTCAGAAGATGATACCCCGCTTCGTGCTAAGGGGTGGCTTGATTCTTGCTCCGTCGAACCTCACCTCGCTGACAAAGTGTGTAATATCATCAAAAACATTTCCTACAAAGGTGCAAATGTAAAAAACAAAATGGACTCGCTCGAAGGCTTCATCGTCCAAGATGCAGATAGACTCGATGCCATTGGAGCAATTGGAATCGCCCGCGCCTTTGCTTATGGCGGCTATAAAAATAGAATGATGTATGACCCTGAGTCAAAGCCTGAAATGCACAACAGTTTTGAGGAATATAAAAACAGTCAAAGCGATACGATAAATCACTTTTACGAAAAACTACTTTTGCTAAAAGATATGATGAATACCGAAACTGCAAAACGAATCGCAGAACAAAGACACGAAATCATGGTCAAGTTTTTAGATGATTTTATGAAGGAATGGGAAGGAAAGTAATTTATAAACAAGGAGAATACCATGCCAACCTTTCAACAAACCTTTTGGAAAATTTGGTATCAATATATCAGTGGGCGCATTGGCAATGACCCAGTCAATTTTTTGAATTATGGTTATATACCGCCTGAAGGTAACACTATTGAATTACAAAATGAAGATGAAATCAATCGCCCTGCTATTCAACTTTATCATCATGTTGCCAGCGGAACAGACTTAAAAAATAAAGATGTGTTGGAAGTAAGTTGCGGGCATGGCGGTGGGGCTTCGTTTATCAAACGTTATCATCAGCCAAAAACATATACAGGCATTGACCAAAATCCCAAAGCGATTGAACGTAATAAAAAAAATTATCAACATTTGAATATTGATTTTCGCGTGGGCGACGCGCAAAATTTAGATTTCCCCGAAAACCATTTTGACGCCATTATCAATGTGGAGGCTTCACATTGTTATCCGCGCCAAGATTCTTTTTTCAAATCTTCTTATCATGTGTTGCGCCAAAATGGTAATTTGTTATATGCCGATTTTCGCACGCCTGAACATTCAGTGCAACTTGAAAAAGATATGCTAGATGCGGGTTTTCAAATTAAATCTAAAACAAATATCACCCCCAATGTGGTGCGTGCGCTTCAAAAAACAAGTGAACGATATCGCAAACTTGCGCATACACTGGCACCAAAAATTTTGCATGGTGTGATGGAAACTTTTGCGGCTGTAGAAGGTACAAGTATTTACAATAGTTTTGTAAATGGCGAGCGGATTTATTGGAATTATCAGCTCGTCAAAGCGACATAACGCCTCATGCTTGTTTCAAATTGATTCTGCATTTCAACTTAATTCTTAACCTTGACATTGTTTCAATTCCGCAGATAATTACGGCAATTAATCCAAAGGCTGTGACAGAGAAAAGTAAACTGGCAGAAGTCTCCAGAGAGGTGCAAAGAATTGGTGAAATTGCACTTGACCGAAATCAGTTGAAGTTCCCTCTTGAGCCGTGAAGGTGAAGGTAGCGCAAGATTAATCTTGCAGTACTGTGTAGTCTGAACCGTTTTCTTGACGTTATACAAGACAGAGAGAGTTGCATAAAATGTGACTAACTTGGGTGGTACCGCGAGAATCAAAATCTCGTCCCAATATTGGGATGAGATTTTTTTGTTTGTAAGAGCAGAGATTAGAGACTAGAGATTAGATGTTGGAGGTACAAATGTTGGAGAAATTAAGTCAAATTGAAAAAGACGCTTTAGATTCGCTGAAATCCATTTCGGATACAACTGCGCTGGAAGCATGGCGAGTTGCAAATTTGGGTCGCAGTTCACCATTGATGAATGTGTTTGCGGAGTTTAGCAAACTGTCGAAGGAAGAGCGACCAGTTATAGGTCAAGCCGCGAACCGTGTAAAAGTGGCGTTGGAGTCTGCATTTGAGAGTCAATCTCAGGCGGTGAAACATGCCGCGTTGGCAAAATCTTTAAAAGAAGAAAAATTAGATGTGACTTTACCCGGGCGAACAAAATTTATCGGGCGATTGCATCCATCTACCCAGCAATTGCGCCGCGTGTTGGACATTTTGGCTGAGATGGGTTTTCAAGTTTATACATCGCGTGAAGTGGAGACCGATGAATATAATTTTCAGTTATTAAATTTTCCGCCAGACCATCCCGCGCGTGATATGCAAGATACATTATTTATTGAAGCAGAGAATCGTGGTGACAACCCAATTTTGATGCGCACGCATACATCGCCTGGGCAGATTCATGCAATGAGACAATTTGCAAAAACGAATCCACAAGATCCACCTCCAATTCGGATTGCATTGCCGGGTATGTGTTTCCGTTATGAACAAATTACAGCACGTTCAGAAGTGCAATTTAATCAAGTGGAAGGATTGGCTGTTGGAAAAAATATTACGTTTGCCGATTTGAAAGGCACGATTGCAGATTTTGTGCGACGTATGTTTGGTGAAGGCGCGAGATTAAGATTCCGCGCTTCGTATTTTCCTTTCACAGAACCATCTGCTGAAGTAGATGTGGAATGTTTTGTGTGTGGTGGTAAAGGATGTCAGGTTTGCAAGAATTCTGGTTGGCTAGAAATTCTTGGTTGTGGCATGGTGCATCCTGTTGTTTTACAAAACGGCGGTTACGACCCAAAGATTTATTCAGGCTTTGCTTGGGGTATGGGTCCAGAACGCCAGTTGATGTTGCGAAATAAAATTAACGACATTCGTTACTTCTGGGGTAATGATGTCAGATTTTTAGAGCAGTTCTAAAAAGATTAACCACGAAGAACACAAAGGGGCACAAAGGAAAAGATTAAAAAACCTTTGTGATACTTAGTGACACTTTGTGGTGAAAATAGGTGAAATATGAAAATTCCAATTTCTTGGTTAAAAGATTTTATCAATCTCGACGGCTTATCCATTGAAGATATAGCCCGTAAACTCACACTCGCTGGCATGGAAGTAGACGAGATTCTTTATGTTGGTTTACCAAAACCTGAATATAAAGAAGGCGAAAAACACGAATTCAAAACCAACGGCATTGCATGGGACAAAGACAAAATTGTCGTAGCAGAAATTCGTGAAGTAAAACCGCATCCTAACGCGGATAGATTAACTTTGCTGGATTTATACGATGGTCAGCAAGAGCAAGTTGTGTTGACTGGCGCGCCGAATATTTTCCACTTGAAAGGTACTGGAAAATTAGAAAAGCCAATCAAAGTGGCGTATGCAAAAGAAGGTTCTACTTTGTATGATGGTCACGCCGAAGGCTTGCAATTGATGACCCTCAAACGAGCCAAAATTCGCGGTGTGGAATCTTATTCAATGGTTTGTTCCGAAAAAGAATTGGGCATTGCCGAAGACCACGATGGCATCATTATCCTTGACGATGATGCGCCTGTTGGAATGTCACTTGTGGATTATATGGGTGATGCTGTATTAGATATTTCTATTCTTCCAAACATGGCACGTAATGCCAATGTGATTGGGATTGCAAGAGAACTTGCCGCATTGACAGGCAGAGAATTAAAGACCGCAAACCGCAGACCGCAGACCAATAAAAGCGGTCAGCCGTCAGCAGTCAGTGGTCAATCTGTAACTGAGTTAGTTGAAATCGAAATCACAAACCCAGAACTAAATCCAAGATTCACGGCTGGATTAATTCGCGATGTAGAAATCAAACCAAGCCCATATCAAATTCAACGCAGGCTCAGACTCGCAGGCATTCGTGCAATTAATAATGTTGTAGATGCGACAAACTATGCCATGCTTGAACTTGGTCAACCACTCCACGCGTTTGATTATGATGCTTTGAAAGAACGCGCTGGTAAAAAGAAAATCAAAATCATTACACGCGCCGCAAAAAAAGATGAAAAGTTAACTACACTCGACGGCAATGAACGAAACTTATCATCCGAAAATGTTTTGGTGTGTGATGAAAAAGGTTCGGTCGGTTTAGCAGGTGTGATGGGTGGTTCTGAAACCGAAATCACCGACAAAACAAAAAACATTTTGCTTGAAGGCGCGGCATGGAATTACATCAACATTCGTAAAACTGCCAAACAACATAATCTTCCATCCGAAGCGTCATTCCGTTTTTCACGTGGCGTTCATCCAGACATGGCAGAGCATGGCGTTAAACTCGGTTTGCATTACATGGCTGAATGGGCAAATGGAAAAATCGCGCCGGGCTTTATTGATGAATATCCGCTCAAACCAAAAGATTCAGTTGTGGATGTAACGCCACATGATGTAAAAAGATTACTTGGCATTGAACTCACTGTAAAAGAAATTGCCGCATTGCTTGAAAAACTTGAATTCAAATGCAAAGTTACCAAAGATAAAATTCAAGTCACTGCGCCGAATCATCGCACGGATATTTCTGAAGGCGTTATCGGTCTCGCCGATGTGCTTGAAGAAGTCGCCCGCATTTATGGTTACGATAATATTCCAACCACAACCATGGCAGATGCTTTGCCTCCGCAAGTTGGCAACCCCGTGCATGAATGGG
>JAEURH010000005.1 GCA_016789365.1 Anaerolineales bacterium | reverse complement strand
AGAATGGGATATGGTGAAAGTTATATGATAGAGTGGGATAACTGGGCAGATGCAATAAGCAAGAATAACCTTTTAGAATACTTTAAGAAGTTTTCACCAATTCCTATTGAATGGTTAGATTGGGTTGCAAATAGATTAGGGTATCTTACTTTTACCGATAACCCAAACAATAACATATATAGTGGAGTAAAGTGGTTAGAACAGCAAGGGCTTGCAAACTTTGCTGAGTTTGAAAAATGGTACAAACAGTATTGGAAAGAGTAGAAAGGATTGCTTAAGCAATCCTTTCATTTTTCTAAATCCCCCGATTGTGATTTTTAGTATAAACGCGAGTATAATGACATTAACGATTGATTATCGGAGGAACGATGACAGATAAAAAAATCAGAGTCCTTGTTGCCAAGCCCGGCTTAGATGGGCATGACCGTGGCGCAAAAGTGGTAGCGCGTGCTTTGCGTGATGCTGGCATGGAAGTGATTTATACCGGTTTAAGACAAACGCCAGAAATGATTGCCGAAGCCGCATTGCAAGAAGATGTAGACGTGGTTGGGCTTTCTGTTTTATCTGGTGCACACATGGCACTCACTCCGCGCATTATGGAATTGCTCCGCGCCAATGGGCAGACGCATGTAAAAGTGTTTATCGGTGGAATCATCCCCGATGAAGATTTGGTTCGATTAAAAGAAATGGGTGTGACCGGTGTGTACGGTCCCGGCGCATCAACTGACGATATTATTCGAGATATTAAAGAAACCGTAGCAGGTTAATTTTTCATACAGAGCAATGGCTCTGTTTTTTGTTGTATAAAAGAATTAAACACAAAGGACTCAAAGGTCACGAAGGAAAACCATAATTCTTAATTAAAACCCTTTGTGCACTTCGTGTCCTTAGTGTTAAGAAAACAATGACAGCCTCACAAAAAATTCTCAACGGTGACAGACTCGCATTGGCACGTCTGCTCACAAAAATAGAAAATAATGCACCCGAAGGTCGGGATGCGTTGATTGAGTTGTTTCCACACACCGGCAAAGCACATCTTATCGGAGTTACCGGCGCGCCGGGTACTGGAAAATCATCGTTGGTGAATCAACTTGCATTGCATTATCGCAAAACAGAAAATAAAAAAATTGCCATTCTCGCAGTTGACCCATCGAGTCCGTTTACCGGCGGCGCAGTGCTTGGTGACCGTGTGCGAATGCGCGATTTATCTGGCGATGAAAAAGTTTTTATTCGTTCGATGGCAACGCGCGGTTCGTTGGGTGGCTTGGCGCAATCCACTGCCAATATGACGCAAGCCTTTGATGCGGCAGGTTTTGATATCGTTATTATTGAAACCGTTGGTGCGGGTCAAAGTGAAGTGGATATTGCAAAACTTGCACACACAACGTTAGTTGTTGAAGCGCCTGGTCTTGGCGATGATATTCAAGCCATCAAAGCCGGCATTTTGGAAATTGCAGATATTCTTGTCGTCAACAAAGGCGATAGACCCGGCGTTGAAAATACAGAAAAAGCGTTAAAGTCTATGTTGGATTTGGCACACCCAACTGAACGAATTTTTAGACATCACGGTTCAAACATGCGGGTAACTGGTCAAGCACAAAAAGCCTCTTCCTCGCTGACGTGGATTCCTCCTATTAAAAGAACAATCTCTACCGAAGGCGTTGGCATTGCAGAGCTTGTTGAATCAATCACAAAACATGCCGAGCATTTAAGAATCAGCGGAGATTGGGCTGTTCGAGACAGAACCAGATTGCAAGTCGAGTTAGAAGCGTTAATTCAAAGTTCATTGATGAATCGTTTTCGAGAAGAAGTATCCGAAAAAAAATTTAATGAAGTGCTAGAAAAAGTTTTCCAAAGAAATGTTTCGCCGTATGAAGCCGTCAAGATGTTAATGAATGGAAGGTTGAAATGAGTATCATTTATGGTGAGCGAATTCGTTTGCGTGCTGTGGAGCGTGATGATTTGAAAAAATATCACGAATGGCTCAACGACCCAGAAGTCACTCGTGGATTGGCTTTGTATCTTCCGCTTTCTATGAATGATGAAGAAAGTTGGTTTAATTCTTTATCACAAAGAAACCCAAACGAAAAACCTTTAGCCATTGAAATTAAAAAAGGAAAGAATTGGAAATTAATTGGCAATTGCGGTTTTCATAATATTGAAGACACAAATCGTTGTGGCGAGGTTGGCATTGTGATTGGTGATAAAACCGAATGGAACAAAGGTTATGGCGCAGAAGCCATGACATTATTGCAACGACATGGTTTTGAAACTTTGAATTTGAATCGTGTATATTTGCGCGTGTATGCCGATAATGTTAGAGCAGTCCGTTCGTATGAACATGCAGGCTTTGTATTAGAAGGACGATTAAGAGAAGCAAATTATAAACATGGAAAGTATGAAGATGTTTTATTAATGGGTATTTTGCGTTCGGAATGGTTTAAGAAAAAAAAGAAATAAAGAATTCACCACAGAGACCACTGAGGTCACGGAGATTCTTAAAAGGATTTTCTCTGTGTTCTCTGTGAACTCTGTGGTGAAAAATGAAGGAGTAAATTTTAATGCACCATGTTCATCACGATTTGAAAGTGTACGGCGGAATTAAATTATTCGGCGGCACCGGCACAAAAGAACTCACGCAAAAAATTGCGGATTATCTCGGCTTGCCTGTTAGTGGGCATGAAGTGATTGAATTTCCGAATGAAAATTTATTTGTCAAACTCAAAGGCAGTGTGCGCGGACAAGATGTGTATTTGATTCAAACCACATCATCACCCGTACATCGCAACTTGATGGAATTATTAATTACGCTTCAAACCTTGCGTTTAGATTCTGCCGCGCGTATTACGGCAGTTGTTCCTTATTTATGTTATGGACGTTCCGATAAAAAAGACCAGCCGCGTGTGCCGATTACATCACGTTTAGTGGCTGATATGATTGAAGTGGCTGGGGCTGATAGATACATGACTCTCGACCCACACGCTGGGCAAATTCAAGGATTCTTTTCTATTCCTGGTGATGTATTAACTGCCTCGCATTTACTGATTGAATATGTAAATCATAACCTGCGAGAAAGTATGCAAGACCCTGTTGTTGTTTCAGTAGATTTAGGCTTTGCAAAAAAGGGTCGCAACTACGCCGCCGATATGAACATGCCGATTGCTTTCATCGAAAAACGCAGACAAGGCAATGATGCCAAAGCAGAAGCATTAACTTTAATTGGTGAAGTGGAAAATCGTGATGTCATCATTGTAGATGATGAAGTGGATACAGGCGGCTCCATTGCACAAGCAGTGAATTTAGTAAAAAGCAAAGGTGCACGCGATGTGTATCTTGTGTTTGTGCATACCATTCTCTCAGCCAATGGTGCAGAACGACTCGCTTCTTTGCCTATCAAGCAAATCATCACCACAGATTCAGCCCCGCTTTCAGAAGAAAAACAAAAATATTTAGAAGGCAAAATTACGATACTTTCAGTAGCATCATTATTGGGTGAAGTCATCAAACGCGCACATGAAGGGCGTTCGGTGGGTGAGATGTTTAATGAATAGCATTTAGCAATTGGCTGTTAGCGTTTAGCAAATCGCTAATGGCTAATAGCAAATCGCTAACCGCTAACTATGCCTGAACTCCCCGAAGTTGAAACCGTTGCACGAAGAATAGAAAAGGATATCCTTGGCAAAACCATCGTCTTTGCTGATGTGCGTTGGGCGCGAACGGTTGCTACTCCCTCCCCAAAAAAATTCAAAGAGCAAATCAAAAATCAGAAGATAAAAGGCGTTTCAAGGCGGGCAAAATACCTGATTCTCACCCTCGAAAATTACAATCTCCTGATACATTTGAAAATGAGTGGCGATTTAACCACCCGAAAAGGTAGAATTAAGCCTGAAAAACACGACCGCCTCATTCTTGACCTGAAATCTGCCAGCGGCGCGAGAAGCCAACTTGCTTTCAACGACACCCGCAAATTTGGCAAAGTGTGGCTCACCGACCAACCCGAAAAGATTTTAGGCAAACTTGGTCCCGAACCTTTAGAAAAAAATTTTACGCCACAATGGTTGTATGAAAATTTACAAAAGCGAAAACGCCAAATTAAACCATTGTTGTTAGACCAAACTTTTTTGGCAGGCGTTGGCAATATTTATGCGGATGAGTCTTTGCATAAGGCAAAAATCCACCCGCAAGCATTGACCAATTCCGTTTCACAGAAACAGGCTGAGGCGTTGCATGAAGCGATTGTGTCAACTCTAAAAGAAGGTATCCGCCGCAATGGCGCATCTATTGATTGGGTGTATCGCGGTGGTGACTATCAAAATTATTTTCGCGTGTACGACCGTGAAGATGAACCTTGCATGGTGTGCGGCACAAAGATTCAAAAAATAGTTGTTGCCCAACGTGGCACGCATGTTTGCCCGAAGTGCCAAAAGGTTGAAAGGAAATAATATGGAACTTAATTTTGCAATGACGACTATTCCTACCATTTTGTTATGGGTACTTGGCTTGGTTGTTTTTATCATTGGGGCATTGCTGGGTTATGTGAACATGAATATTGATGCACGCAAAAAAATTGATGCGATGGAAACCAAAGCCGAAATTATGCGCACTGAAGCCGAAAGAAAACTTGCTGATGCTGAAAAAAAATTGGAAGAGGCACATTTGTTGCGAGCCAATACACCTGGTGGGGTAGATGTTGAAAGTTTGTTGCGCTTGAAAAGGGAAGATAATAAAGTTGTGGCTGAAATGGAAGGAAAAACATTAAGTGGGGCGTTATCGCCAAATGAAAAAAAACGTTTAATTGAATTGATTTCATATTTACGCCCATTTATTGAAGGCGGGCAGATTCAACAACCTGCTGTAAAACCTGTTGCCACGCAACCGCCTCCTGCTTCGTTTACACCTCCTACTTCTAAATCAAATGAAGTAAAACCTATTTCTATCATTGCGCCGGGGCAACCTAAAAAGCTTGACCCCGAACAAGAATTTAAGTTATTAAGTATTGTGCAACAAATTGATACTGTGTTACAAAAAAAATTAGCGGGCACGTCGCTAGAAGATGCAGGGATTCGATTGCAAGAATCTCCGCATGGCTCGGTGGAAGTATATGTGGGCTTACAAAAATATGATAGTGTTGATGATGTGACGGATGAAAAAATAAGAACCATCATCCGTGCCGCGATTGCGGAATGGGAATCGAAATATATTCCGGGAATGTGAAAACAAAAAATGCCGAGAACTCTCGGCATTTTTTTTTATCTCAAACTCATCCAATTCAAATCTCTTAACCCTGCGGCTAAATCTTCTCGAAAATCATGTTCAGTCATGCGCCATTCCCAATTGCCGCCAAGTTTGCTGGGGAAGTTCATGCGTGCTTCGCCACCTAGACCTAGCACATCTTGCATGGGGGCAATGGCAAACATGGCAACCGATTTCCACACGGTGCGAATTAAGTCCCATGCAAAATCATTTCCGCTTATTTGTAAGTATCGTCGAGCAAAATCTTTTTCTTTTTCATCCGCTGTTGCAAACCAACCGAAAGCAGTGTCATTATCATGTGTGCCAGTGTACGCCACACTATTTGATTCATAATGATGTGGCAAAAATGGATTCTCTGGACCTGAAAAAGCAAATTGTAAAATTTTCATGCGTGGCAATTTGAAAGCCTGTAATAATTCAACCACATCGGGTGTGATTAATCCTAAATCTTCGGCAATGATTGGTAAGCCTTTGCCTTTGTTCAAAAATTTATCAACTGCTTTGAAAAAATCATGGCTGGGTCCTTTTTTCCATTTACCATGTTCAGCAGTTGTGTGGCTCGCGGGAATTTCATAATAACCTGCAAATCCACGAAAATGGTCGAAGCGTAAAATATCAACCAAGTTTAATGTGGCTTGTAAACGTGAAAGCCACCACGCGTAATTTTCTTTTTTGTGCGCCTTCCAATCATATAATGGATTGCCCCACAATTGACCTGTGGCTGAAAAGCCATCTGGTGGAACGCCTGCTACAACGGTTGGGTTGCCGTGCTTATCTAAGAAAAATAATTCGGGATGTGACCACACATCAGCAGAATCATACGCCACGAAAATTGGCACATCACCAATGATTTGAATGCCTTTTGAATTGGCATAGGCACGGAGTTTATTCCACTGACGGAAAAATAAAAATTGATAAAAAGCATATCGTTGAATATTTTGACTTAATTCTTTTTTTGCTTTTTTCAATTCCGCTTCATCTCTACGCTTCAACTTGTCGCTCCACCCATTCCATGCGCCTCCTCCATTTGATTCTTTTAATGCCATGAACAAGGCGAAGTCATCAAGCCAATCCGCATTTTGTTTGCAGAATTTCTTAAATTCTTTTTGCAAAGGCTCAGGGTTAGATGCGAAGTTAGTAAAAGCCGTCAGCAAAAGATTAAGTTTTTTAGGAATGACCAAACCGAAATCCACTTTTGAAGCGTTGGCATTTTCTTTCATCACATCTAAATCGGCTTGAGTCAATAATCCATTTTCGAATAAATCATCAGGGCTGATTAAATATGGATTGCCCGCAAATGCCGAAAAACATTGATAAGGTGAATCGCCGTAGCCTGTGGGACCGAGTGGAAGGATTTGCCAAAGTTTGCAACCAGTGGATGCGAGCCAATCTATAAAGCGAAATGCTTGCGGACCTAAATCACCAATTCCATAAGGGCTTGGTAATGATGTGGGATGAAGCAAAATGCCGGAAGAACGTTTGAATGTCATATTATTTCACCAATGAAAGATAAAGTTTAAGATATTCTTTTGCGGAAGCGTGCCAAGAAAAATCTTGTGCCATGCCGTTAAGTTGAATTTGTTTCCATGCTTCTTTATCCGCAAAAACTTTAAGTGCTTTTTTAATTGCACCCACTAATGACATGTGCAAAGGTTTTTCAAAAACAAAACCTGTTTCATTTTGTTTGACTGTGTCATTTAATCCGCCCACTTTACGAACAATCGGCACGCAACCATAACGCATGGCAATCATTTGTGCGAGACCACATGGTTCATAGCGTGATGGCATGAGCAACATATCAGTGCCTGCATAAATTTGACGGGCTAAGCCTGCATCAAAACGTGCTTGAACTTTTATTTTGTCGGGAAATAAGGTTTGTAAATCTTGCGCGGCTTCTTCAAGTTTTGGGTCGCCTGTGCCTAAGATAATTGCTTGAAAATCTATTTTCTTCATTGTTTTCAAAGCATTGAAAGCAATATCTATGCCTTTTTGAATATCCATGCGCGAGACGATTCCAAAGAAAGGAATGTTTTGGTCGTGTGGAAAGCCCAGTCGTTCTTGTAATAATTTTTTATTTGTCCAGCGTTTTTCTAAAGTATTGACATCATAATTTGCACCGATGGCATTATCTGTTGATGGGTCAAATGAAGTTGTGTCAATGCCGTTCAAAATCCCACTTATTGTTTCGCGGCGGATTTGTAAAAAATCAAACAAGCCTGCGCCAAATTCTTCGGTCAATATTTCGTTTGCATAAGTTGGCGAAACTGGCACAATTGCATCTGAAGCCCAAAGCCCCAAAGGCAATGGCATCACACGCGCCCAATCGGGCAAATCAGTTTGCGCGAGTTTCACGCCATAACTTTCCATAATATCTCGAACATCGGGTCCCATAAACGGCAAGTTATGCAACGTCATTACATTGGCAATATGTTTCGCGCCTTCTTCCCAACGCTTGGTCAAATTTCCATATAAACTAATGGCTGTATGCCAATCGTTGGCGTGAATGACATCAGGAGTCCAATTGATATGATTCGCAAGTTTCAAAGCCGCGAGTGAAAAGAAAACATATTTTTCGGCATCCAATTTTGCATCTGCTGAATAGACAGACCCATTCGCGCGAATCGGCTCGCCGTTGATTAAGTAAACGGGCAAATCATCAACCGATGTTTCAAACGCTTCAACTTCGACCTCCGAACTGTTTCTTGGAAGTGAAAAGATTCCTAGCGGGTTAACATTTTCCGCTTTAATGACAGGATGATACGGCAATACCAGCCGCACATCTAATTTGATTTCATCATTAGAAAGTTCGCGCAACGCTTTTGGCAATGACCCTGCTACATCACCCAAGCCACCCACTTTTACAAACGGGTCAGCCTCGGCGGCAAGGAAGAGTACATTAATGGTTTTGGGCATAAGTCTATTTTATCTTAGAGTAACAGGGTGCGTCGCGCTTCTAAATCCTGAAATCATCAAAATTTTTTAGCGCGACGCACTCTCTCATCACTTACTCAATCACAATCCCATCTAAATTATCTTTCGGTTTGGGATATTTCATCTTCAAATCTTTCAGCGCATCCACCAAAACAGTAGATATGACCAAGTCACGATACCATTTGCGATTGGCAGGCACAACATACCATGGTGCATATTTTGTGCTGGTCTTATTAATCGCATCTTCATAGGCTTGTTGATAATCATCCCAAAGTTTGCGTTCGTTTAAGTCGCCGAGGCTGAACTTCCAATGCTTGCTTGGGTCATCGAGGCGGGCTTGTAATCTTTCTTTTTGTTCATCTTTGCTAATGTGCAGGAAAAATTTCAAAATCAAGGTGCCATTTTCTGCTAAATGTTTTTCAAACTCATTAATTTGGTCATAGCGTTTTGACCAAACATCTTTGGGAACGATGTTATGCACCCGCACCACTAAAACATCTTCATAATGACTGCGATTAAAAATTACCATTTCACCATTGCCCGGCACAACTTTATGAACACGCCATAAAAAATCACGCGCAAGTTCTTCCGATGTCGGCACTTTGAAACTCGCCACCTTCACCCCCTGCGGATTCACACCTTCAAACACACGTCGAATCGTACCGTCTTTGCCACCTGTATCCATAGCCTGCAAAACAACCAATACTTTATGTTTACCTTCAGCATATAACAATTCTTGTAATTCTTGCAATTCAGCATTTAATTTTTCAATGGCTTTCAACCCTTTTTCTTTCCCGCCGTCAAAATCACCCGTTTCATTTGGGTCTAGTTTTGCTAATGAAATTTTCTTATTTGGTTCAACTTTATATTGTTTCATAGAACCTCTCTGCTAAAAACCTCCGAGTTCTTCAAGAACTCGGAGGTTTGGGTTGGGGAGCCTGATGGGTTTCGAACCCACAACATCCACATCCACAGTGTGGCGCTCTGCCGTTGAGCTACAGGCTCCATAAGCGGGCAATATTTTACCACGAATCAGTGGAGCTTCAGCATCGCCTCTGTTTCTTCGTCTACAATCCTACCTGTTTCCACAAAGCCTAAACCTGCATACAACTTTCGGGCGACTTCATTATGTGGCTCGTAACTAATGCCCACCATTTTTATGCGTTCGTCGGCGCGAAACAAATCCAACATCCAATTCATACCAAATTTGCCATAGCCTTTGCCTTGAAAATTTTCATCCACCATCAAACGCTGAATAAACGCCTGATGTGTCGGATGCTCAAAATTTAATGCATACATCAAAAAGCCAACGGGTTTGTCATCATCGTAAATCGCAAACGGATACAAATCCCAATGCCCTTCATATTCATCACCAAATTTAGATTGAGCAATTGAATACAAATTGGAAGCCACAAAAGTTTTTTGGTCTTCGCGCACCTTCAAATCAATAATATCTTGCCAGTTTTTGATTGTGATATTACGAATTTCAGGCATTCGATAAGATTCCTTTTACAGATTCAACCAACGCCTCTTTTTTGACCTGAACCTGTTCGCCGTTCCCCAAGTTTTTGACTACGACCACGCCTTGCGCTTCTTCATCGGGACCAAGTACCAAAGCAAGTTTCACTTTCATTTTGTCTGCAAACTTGAATTGTTTTTGTAATTTGGCAGGTTCTGGAAATACAAGTGTATTAATTCCAGCATTTCGCAGTTGAGCAGATAATGCAAAGGATTTGCTCAAAAAGGATTCATCAAACAAAGTAACCAACACATCCGCTGGGGTGGGATTAAATTCAGGTAATAATCCTTTTTCTTGCAGAACAATTCCCATCACCACATCGCCCATTGCAAAGCCAACACCTGACAATGGTTGTCCACCAACATCTGCTAACAAATTATCATAACGTCCACCACCTAAGATAGCACGCTTGACAGAACCACTTGTCTCGAACGCTTCAAAGACCGTGCCTGTGTAATACAAAAGTCCGCGCATGATGTTGGGGTCATATTTGACATATTCGCTCACACCCAACGCATCTAGTGCAGAGAAAAATTTTACTAACTCATCACTTTCTTTCCATAACTCAAAATTGGACAAAATATTTTTCAAGCCATCTAATTGAGTTTGATTCAAACCAAGTTCAAGTGCATACGCATCCCATTTGGCTGATTCCATTTTGGAACGACGGTCAACTAAATTGGAAACATCTAAGCGTTTTTCATTCGGAATTTGTAATTTATCAAATTCTGAATCCATTAAGCGGCGATTGTTGACATAAATAGTCGCTTGGTCGGGAGTCAAACCAACAGAGGAGAGAAATGTTGCGGCAACAGCAACCAACTCGGCATCCGCTTGAGGCGAATTGACTCCTAGCATGTCAATATTCCATTGAAAGAATTCACGCGAGCGTCCTTTTTGTGGTTGTTCATATCTCCAAAACGGACCAAATGACCACCAACGCACGGGGTATGTCAATTCGTTTTGTTTGGCGGCAATCATGCGCGCGAGTGATGGTGTGAGTTCAGGTCGAAGCGTGACGAAATCTCCGCCTCTATCTTCAAATGTGAATGATTGTTTTTTGACAAGCTCTTCACCAGATTTGGCGGCATATAAATCAATCGGTTCAATGAAAGGCGCATCCCATTCCTGATAGCCAAATGCTTGCGAGGCGACGCGAACTTTTTCATAAATGAAATTTCGCAACGCCATTTGTTCAGGATAAAATTCGCGGGTGCCTTTAACGGGTTGAATTTTGTTCGCCATAGTGCGCGAATTTTATCATGTCGGCTCAAAATTCAGGCGTTGAATTTTGATTTTATTTTGGTATAATTTTCTATATCCGGAGTGCGTCGCGCTAAACAAATTCGGTGAAAGCTAAAATGTAAAGGCGCGACGCACCCAACTTAAGGAGACACAAATGAAAATTGATTATCAAGAACCCAGCAAAGATTTACTGATGCGCATTGACATTCACGAAAAATATGGCTCTGCCAATATTGACGTATGGACAAATGATTTACTCAAACCACAAGCGGGTATGAAAATTTTGGATGTGGGCTGTGGTGCAGGAAAATTATCTTTCTTATTTAATGAATATACAAAAGGTCAAGCCGAAATTATCGGCGGCGATTTTTCAGAAGAGTTATTGGATAAAGCCCGTGCGAAAAATAAAGAACTCGGCGCGAAAATTGATTTTCAATTTTTGGATTTCAATGAAAAATTTAAATTTGAAGATAACACGTTTGATTTATGCACTTCTGCATTTGCGATTTATTACGCCTCAGACTTGAAATTTACATTTGGTGAAGCACACCGCGTCCTTAAACCTGGCGGACGGCTTTTCGTTTCAGGTCCATTACCTGAGAATAAGCAAATGTTCTATGAAATTATCAAAGAAGCCACGAACAATGCGCCCATCCCACCCATGCCTGGTTCTTCTCGCTTCAAAGGTGACATCTTCAACACAATTGATAGTTTGTTTGCAAAAACAGAGTTACACAAATTTGAAAATCACCTCACCTTTCCATCTGTTGCCCCGTTCATTGATTACGTCCGCGCTTCATTGGGTGAAGACCGCAGATTGTGGACTTCTATGTTCAATGGCAAAGATGAATACGAAGCATTGGTTGGAAAAATTGAAGCAGTTGCAAAAAAATGGCTTGAACGTGATGGCAAGTTGGTGATGACCAAAGTCATCGGCGGAATTTTAGCAACAAAGTAACTTTCATCCGCAGATTACGCAGATTGAACAGATTTTAATTTTTTTCTGCGTAATCTGCTAAATCTGCGGATTATCTTTTATGAACTTCTCAGGCAAAAAAGTTCTCTTCCTCGGCGCACATCCTGACGATATTGAAATCGGATGTGGTGCTTTGATTCATCATATTGCACAAAAGACTGAAATTTTATGTGTGACACTTTCAGATAATCAAAAAAATCCTGACTTGCAAAAAGTAAAAGGCGAGCATTTACAATCAATGAACGTGTTGGGTGTGCCAGAAGAGAAAATATTGTTTGGACCTTTTTCCACGAGAACTTTTCCAAACGCTAGGCAAGAAATTCTCGAATATTTCCTCAAACTCCGCAAAGACTTCAAGCCTGATTTAATTTTCACGCATTCCAAGCAAGATGTGCATCAAGACCATAATACAATGACCGATGAAGCCTTACGCGCATTTCGTGGAATTACTGTCTTAGGCTTTGACGTTGTCCGCTCTTCGTATGGATTTTTTCCGCATTTTCTCGTTGAAGTCTCTGAAGAAGATGTTAATAAAAAAATTGAAGCATTATCTAAATATGAAACATATAAAGATAGATATTATTTCAATAGTGAGTTAACACGTTCCATTATGGTTCGTCATGGCGCGTTGGCAGAAGTAAAGTTTGCAGAAGGGTTTGATATTTTAAGAATCGTTGGAAAGTTTGGAGAGTAGAGACTAATAAAAAGAGGAAAAGCCTTTGCTTTTCCTCTTTTTCATTAAAACATCTATTGCTTGGTAACAGTTGTACTGGCAGGTTGTGATGGACCTACTCCGCCACCTGAAGCCGTTGCATTATTTGTGATGGAAACCAACCCCATATCTTCTTGATTGACAGTATAAGTTGCCGTGCAAGTGACCATCGCATCTGGCGCAAGGGTTATGTTGGCATCTCCACAATTGAACGGCTCAAAACTGATGATGTTATCGCTTATCGTAAATTGAGCAGGTCCGAGCGTGCTTGTTCCGTTATTTTTAATAACATAAGTGAAAACAATTTGTTGACCCTCTTGGCTATAAGTAGTGGGGCTTGCCGAAACAACCAATGTAAGACTATTTACACCTTTATTTAACGTGAAACTTGCAGGCGGTGAAGTTACACCGTTACCAGAAGCAGTGGCGTTATTGACAATTGAAACTGTATTTAAGTTATCCTGAGTAATGGTATAGGTAGCAGTACAAGTGACAGTTGCGTTTGCTATCAACGTAGTATTTGAATCTCCACAATTGAAAGGCGTGCCACTTACAAGATTATCACTAATCGTAAATTGTGCGGGACCAAGCGTTGTGTTTCCGCTATTCTTAATCACATAGGTATAAACAATTTGCTGACCAACTTGTTCATAAGATGTATGATTCGCAGTAATGGTCAATGACAATGCTTTCGTTGTAGTGCCAAGCGTACCTGCTGAATTGCGCGGAATGCTAATTTCACTGCCAACATTCAAAATATTTTTGTTTGCAATTTTCAAAATATTGGGGTCAGCATTGTAAAGTTGCGCAATCGACTCCCACGTCTCTCCAGACTTGACAGTATGCTTCACCACACAAGGCTTTCCATAAATCGTACCTTTACTGCCAATGTTCGGTACAGTAATTGTCATACCAGCAAAAATTTGAGCAGGGTCTGGAATTTGCGGATTAGCATTGACAACTTGTATTGGGTCGGCGCCATGGCAACGCGCGATTTGCCAAATCCAATCGCCACTATCTACAACATACGAGATTGTATTGCCTGATGTCAAATTGGCTGGGCTAGATTGAGTCACTACGCCTCTTTCCACGTCGACAGTTGTTTGCTGTGAAGGGGCTGACCCTCCGCCAGAAGCGGTGGCAAGGCTAGCAATCGAGTCTCTGCTCACATCTTCGTCAGTGACGGTATAGGTTGAGGTACAGCTAACAGTTCCACTTGGAGGAAGAAGCGTATCAATATTCCCGCAGTTGAATGGTGCGGTGCTAATCAAATTATCACTGATTGTAAATTGAGCAGGTCCTACATCTGCACTGCTGATGTTTGTAATTACATAAGTAAATGTAATCTGATTGCCCGCTTGATTGTATGTTGTTGGGTTTGCAGTGGTGGATAGCGATAATGCTTGTGGTCTTGCAAGCGGTACAGTGACCATCACTTGATTTGAATTAATGCCGTTGATGTTTGCGGTGGCAACAAAGGTAATTGAGGCAAGGTCAATATCGGTTTGTGTAATGGTATGTGATGAGGTGCAGGTGATGATTTCATCGGGGTCAAGCGAATCGTTGAAGTTGCCGACGGCGTTCATGGCTGGGCAATTGACGGTCATGCCGATGGCTAAGACATTACCCGCTACACCTGCTAGCCCAATGTTTCTAACTGTATATTGAAAATTGATAACTTGCCCAACTGTATTAAATGAACTTTGGTCTGGCTGAATGGCGAGTTCTAAGATAGGCACGGCTTCTTGGAAGGCGGCGTTGCTTTGTGAAGAATTTCCCCCCAGCGTGCAAGATACGATGAGTAAGCCAATTAATATTAACAAAATTGGCGCGTAAGCTTTCGGTTTCATGGGATTCCTCTCAATCTACGGCTATGCGCTATGACAATATTAAGTTTATACCACAGACGGTGGCAAGTTGGGCTAATTTATTCCCCGAGAGTGTCTAAATCCGAAATGCTGAGAAGGAAATCTTAGCCGCGAATTACGCGAATTTCACGAATTCGTTAAAAAATCCGCGTAAATCCGTGAAATTCGCGGCAAAAAATAATTGGTTCTTTTTCTCTCATTTTGATTTTAGACATTTCCTATTCCCCCAATATTCAATATTCATAGAAAAAAGCATTCTAATTTGAGAATGCGCAATAAGTAATATTATTCTTTCGGCACGCCGACTTGAATCATCCCATCCACCACGCGGACAGGGTACGCAGGAATATCTACGACTGCGGGCATTTGCACGGCTTGACCAGTTCGTACATCAAACTCGCCACCATGGCGCGGACAGACAATATTATTTCCTTCAATCATACCGTCACCTAGCGGACCGTCGTCATGTGTGCAAATATCGCCAATTGCAAATAATTTATCTGCAATATTAAGAATGACGATAGGCTTATCACCTAAATCAACAAACAAACGCTCACCGTTGGGGAGTTCAGAAGCGGGAGCGATTTCTATAAATTCTGCTTTGGATTCATCTAAGGTTGTGTAGTTGAACATTGTGTAAGTATACAGGTATACAAGTAGACAGGTACACATCGAAACAGGTAAACAAGTTGGATTAACTCACCTGTTTACCTGTCTACTTGTTTACTTTTCTCCTCATTCCACCAACTCATCACTTGCTTCCCCTAAACCATATACGCCTGCTTTCAACACCTTCAAAGAAAGCAAAGCACATTTCAAACGCACTGGACCTAAATCAATACCTAACATTTCAAGGATGTCATCTTTTTTGAGTTGCTTGACTTCATCCAAAGGTTTGCCAATAATGGATTCCATTAACAAATCAGCAGAGGCTTGTGAGATTGCACATCCATGACCATCAAACAATGCTTCTTTGACGTTTCCTTTTTCATCGAGTCGCAACGTGATTTCGATATGGTCGCCGCATAGTGGGTTGTTATCTGCAAAAGAAATATCGTGCGGGTCTAACTTCCCACGATAGGATGGATTTTTATAATGTTCGATGATAACTTCGCGATATAAATCGTCCATGATTTTTTCCTGCTCGGTGGTCGAGTAGCCCGAACGAAATGAGGGTGTATCGAGACCACAAGTTAATAAAAAAAACAAAAATTATTTTGCTTACGAGTTGGTCTCGATACGGACTTCGTCCTACTTGACCAACGGATTATTTGAATAATTCTTTCACTTTATAAATCCCATTCACCAACAAATCCACTTCTTCTTTTGTAGAATATAAATAAAACGAAGCGCGACTGGTTGCAGGGATTCCGAACTTCTCATGCAAAGGTTGTGCACAATGATGACCCGCTCTTACAGCAATGCCATCTTTATCTAAAATCTGCGCTACATCATGCGGATGAATACCATCTAAAGTAAATGCGGCGACTCCACCTTTTTTATCTGCCGATGGACCAAATAATTTTATACCTTGAATTTCTTCTAATCTTTCTAAAGCATATTCTGTGATTTCGTGTTCGTGCTTGGCGATATTTTCCATTCCAATGTTTGATAAATAATCCACCGCCGCGCCTAAACCAATCGCTTCGGCAATGGCAGGTGTGCCTGCTTCAAATTTGTGTGGCAATGTATTCGCGCGGAATGAACGAAGTTTGACTTCTTTAATCATGTCACCGCCACCTAAAAATGGAGGCATAGACTCAAGCAATGCAGATTTTCCATACAAAATGCCAATGCCAGTGGGTCCGCACATTTTATGAGCAGAGAAAGCATAAAAATCTGCATCGAGTTTTTGAACATCTACACTTAGGTGTGGAACAGATTGAGCACCATCTACTAAAACAATTGCGCCAGCGTCATGTGCAAGTTGAATCATTTCGTGAACAGGATTAATCGTGCCGAGGACATTGCTCATGTGAGTAAACGAGACCAACTTCGGGTTACGGTCAAGAAGCGATTTGTAAGAGTCTAAATCCAGTAAACCGTTTTCGGTCACAGGAATAAAATCTAATTCAATATTTTTTTCGGCTTGCAACATGTGCCACGGAACAAGATTGGAATGATGTTCCATTTCAGTTAATACAACTAAATCGCCAGCCTTCAAATTTGCACGCGCCCATGAATACGCAACCAAATTAATAGATTCTGTTGTATTGCGTGTGTAAATGATTTCACGCGAAGAATTCGCATTGATAAACTTAGCAATTTTTTCACGCGCACCTTCATACAAAGATGTTGCTTCTTCAGCCAATGTATGCACGCCACGATGAATATTTGCATTTGATTTTTGATAATAATCATTCATCGCATTAATTACTTGACTTGGTTTTTGCGATGTGGCTGTTGAATCCAAATACACAACGCGAACCCCATCTCGAGTTTCGCGTTGCAAAATTGGAAAATCTTTACGAATTTTATTTACATCAAGTGACATAATTTATTTTGTAGGGGCGAGGTTACCTCGCCCCTACATGTTAATAATCTGGAATCAATTCTTTTTTAACAGCGGCTTTCTTACCGGGCACTGGGCGAATATGTTCAGAATTTAATGGATACCATAAAATTCTATCTGGCACCATCCAGCCATCGGTTAAGAAAACATTCGAACGGAATTGCACCGCAACCATTTTATTATCCACTTGCACCACAATACCTTTAATCCAACCACGAATTCTTTCGCGGCTTTTTTCATGGTCACAAAAAACTTCAACATTATCACCTACTTCAAACGCATGTTCAACTGCAGGGGCTTTCATAAATGTGAATTGAGTGGCTGTACGAATCACAGGTTCAGCAGGGCGAACCACACGGCGCACCACCGCAGTGACAGGTCGTTTTGACGGAGCAGATGAAGAAGATGAAGCCATCATTTGTCGTGACACTTCTTCCATTGTTTGTGTGGGCAATTTTTCAAGTGACTTCATCACTGGCTTTGTTGCAATTGTCTTGTTCATTTTGGCAACACGATTTTTCTTAACAGGCTTCATTTTTTTCGCAACGGCTTTTACTTTTGATTTCGCCTTCATCACTGGCTTGCGAATCGGCTTTGCTTTCAATACTTTCTTTTTTGCAACAGGCTTGGCTTTCGCCTTAACTTTTTTAGACTTCAATGTTGGCTTTGATTTAACTTTTGATTTTTTGATTGCCATTTTTTACATCCTATCTTTCAAATTTGATTCTGACCCGCCTCGTTCCGACACGCTCAACACGCCTCATTCTTACGGGAAACTTGATTCTGTTTCTTGATAATTTTTTCTTATCGTATATTTTTGTATTGCTCTCAGAGGGTTTGTAACCCTCTGAGTATTTTCCAAAATACGGCGGTCACAGACCGCCTGTGAGCGCACAACTTTATTTCGACAATTTATCTTGTATTGCTTGTTGAAATCTTTCTCTTACACCTTCAAACGGAATGCGTTGCATGATGGGGTCAAAGAAACCTTCAACAACCAATTGCTCTGCTTCTCGTTGCGGAATACCACGAGACTTCAAATAGAAGAGTGGTTCTTGTTCCAACTTACCAACTGTGGCACCATGTGTACAGCGGACATCATCTGCGAGGATTTCTAAACCGGGGATTGAATCTGCGCGGGCTTGGTCATCTAAAACCAAATTACGATTCGCTTGATAGCCATCTGTTTTTTGTGCACCGGGTGCGACATAAATCATGCCTTGCCACACAGAGCGACTCTTTCCTTTTAATGCACCTTTGAATAACAAATCACTCGTACAGTGTGGAGCAAAATGATTTTGTTGAGTGTCATGGTCAAGGTGTTGTGTGCCATCTGTAAAATAAAAACCAGACATTCTACCTTGTGCACCTTCACCTGCTAAATCTAAATCCGAAAAGTTTTTGGTGAGGCGTGAGCCAACTGCACCAAAAATCCAATCCAAATTTCCGCCACGTTCTACACGAGCGCGTTCGTGAGAGAAATTCCAGACGTGTCGTCCCCAAGATTGCAATTCGACAAATCTCAAATTGGCATTTTCACCGACATGAATTTCAACAATGCCTGTGTGCATGGCTGGTGTGGATTCTTCTGGTGATGCCGCTTCGTGAACATACGTAACAGATGCACCTGCTTCAACAAACACAATCAAGTGTGAGAAGTGTGCAAGGTTTGCACCTGGTCCCCACAAGACGGAATGAAGCGGTTGTTCTACTTGAACATTCTTTGGCACATATAACAAAACGCCATTTTGTGCCAAAGCAGAAGTCAACGCGGCAAACTTGCCATCATCCGCTTTGACGATTTGACCGATTAACTTTTTTAGTAAATCGGAATGATTCTTTTCAGCAGTGCGGAAGTCTGTGAAGATGACGCCTTTTTTCGCAAGCGTTTCATTTAATTCAACTTTTGAGCCACCGGGCAATAATGTGATTTGTCCGCCGTGTTTTTCGCCAGTTAATGGTTTGAGCAATTCATCTGGCACGACGGGTAAATCTTCATACGCGCCATCTTGCGGAAGTTTGAAATCCGAGGCGGGTAATAATCTTAAATCAGTACGTCGCCAAGCCTCATCTGTTGTAACGGGAAGAGAAAGTTTCTTAAACGAATCCCAGGCTGAGGCGCGGAAAGAAGCGAGTCCGTTTGACGAAGGCACATCTGCTTGGGTGAAAGAAAAATCTTTCGCGGCTGAGTCACTTCGTCTAGTTCTTGAAACAGTAACTTTTGGTTTTTCTTGCATTACCCAATACTTCCTTCCATTTGTAATGCAATCAAGCGATTCATTTCGACTGCGTATTCCATTGGTAATTCTTTAACGAGTGGTTCGATGAAACCTGAAACAACCATGGTGGTGGCTTCTTCTTCACTGAGACCGCGCGACATTAAGTAAAAGAGTTGTTCTTCGCCAACTTTTGAAACCGATGCTTCGTGACCAATGGTGACATCATCTTCATCAATTTCAATGTATGGATATGTATCGGAACGAGATTTCGGGTCAAGCAACAATGCATCACAAACCACATTGGACTTAACACCTTTCGCGCCTTTGTAAACTTTGAGCAAGCCACGATACGAAGCACGTCCACCAGATTTTGAAATAGATTTGGATGTGATTTTGCTGGTGGTGTTTGGAGCAAAATGCACCATCTTGGAACCCGCATCTTGAATTTGACCTGAGCCTGCGAATGCCATCGAAAGCATTTCACCATGTGCACCTGGTTCCATCAAATAGCAAGATGGATATTTCATGGTAACTTTTGAGCCGATGTTTGCATCAACCCATTCGTGCGTCCCGTTTTCAAACACTTTGGCACGTTGCGTCACTAAGTTATACACATTGGTTGACCAGTTTTGAATCGTTGAGTAACGAGAGCGTGCACCTTTTTTGACGATGATTTCAATCACACCAGAGTGGAATGAATCGGTTGTGTATTGCGGAGCCGTACAACCTTCCACATAGTGAACAGATGCGCCTTCATCAACAATGATGAGCGTTCTTTCAAATTGACCAACATTGGCTGTGTTCAAACGGAAGTATGCTTGCAAAGGCAAATCAACTTTGACGCCTTTTGGCACATACACAAATGAACCACCAGACCAAACGGCAGAATTTAATGCGGCGAATTTATTATCTTCAATTGGAATGACTGTTCCAAAATATTCGCGGAACAAATCAGGATGTTGCTTCAAACCATCTTCAATTGAAAGGAAAATCACGCCTTGTTTTTCAAGATGTTCTTGAATGGAGTGATACACCATTTCCGATTCATATTGTGCGCCTAAACCTGCTAAAAATTTTTGTTCGGCTTCTGGCACACCAAGTTTTTCAAACGTGCGTTTAATATCATCAGGAACATCGTCCCATGATTTTTCTTGTTTTTCAGTCGGCTTGACGTAGTAATAAATATTATCTAAATCAAGTGTGCCTAAATCAGGTCCCCAATTTGGCATGGGGCGAGATAGAAAATGTTCCAATGCTTTAAGTCGAAACTCAAGCATCCATTGTGGCTCGCCTTTCATACGCGAGATATTTTCTACCACTTCACGGCTCAAACCTTTTTCAGATTTGAAGGTGTAGTTATCATCACGGTCGTGAAAACCGTATTTGTATTCGCCAATTTCTTCGAGGATTTTTGTATCTTCAGACATAGTATTGCCTCATCTTCTATGAGATTGCTTCGCCATCTTGGTCTCGGTACACGCTTCGCGCACTCGACCAGCGATGGCTCGCAATGACATTATGCAACTTCTTCGTGTTTTTCGCGCACCCATTCGTAGCCATGTTCTTCAAGGTGAAGCGCGAGTTCGGGTCCGCCTGATTCAACGATGCGACCATCTAACAAGACATGCACGAAATGTGGCTTGATGTAATTCAACAGGCGTTGATAATGTGTAATGACCAGTACACCAAGTTCAGGTCCAGCAAGAGCGTTGACTCCATCAGATACGACGCGAAGCGCATCAATATCTAGCCCCGAGTCGGTTTCATCTAAGATAGCGATTTCTGGCTTGAGGGTTGCCATTTGCAAAATCTCAGCGCGTTTCTTTTCACCACCTGAAAAACCGTCGTTAAGATAGCGACCCGCAAAATTGTGGTCCATCTTGAGCATGTCCATCTTTTCTTTTAACAACTTGCGGAATTCTGGAATGGGCATGCCTTTGTCTTCTGGGTTTTCAGCACGGCGGCGAGAATTGATGGCGGAACGTAAAAAGTTTGCAACCGTTACACCGGGAATAGCCACTGGATATTGAAACGCTAAAAAGATTCCAGCGCGAGAACGCTCATCGGGTTCAAGTTCTAAAACATTTTCACCTTTGAACAGGATTTCACCTTCAGTGACGGTATAGTTCGGGTGACCCATCAAAGTGTATGCTAATGTGGACTTGCCCGTGCCGTTTGGTCCCATAATTGCATGAATTTCACCCTGTTTGATTGTGAGCGACAGTCCCTTCAAAATTTCTTTATCTTCAATACTGACATGGAGATTTTTTATCTCTAATTGCGACATTCTGGTAAAACTCCTCTAAAAGTGTGAAACGTCCCGCAGGTTTGGGTTTTTCATCAAGTTTTTAGCAAAAAACCTGCGGGACGGTATGTAAAATAAGCCCAATACTGGCGTTTATAATCGTTAATCGGCGCGTAGTATAGCAGGGTGAGGCGAAATTGTCAAATTTTTATGATATTTTTCTAGTAAATTCGTGGGGGGAGGGTAGAGAATTTGAGAATTGGAGATTAGGAAGTTGCAAGTTAAAAGAAAAGCTCCGCGAGGCGATTCTAGCATGTTATAATTTTTAAAGAAACAGAATTGAGGATGAAATGGAACAAATTACCATCCAAATCAAGAATAAACAAAAAGCGCAAGCATTAATTAACTTTCTGAAAAGCCTAGATTTTATTGATGAATTAACCACACAAGACTCACCTTTTCAGTCAGAAGTAAAAGTGAATGATGCTGACTTTTTTGCTTTGGCGGGGATTTGGGCAGGGCGGGATATTACTTTAGAGACCATACGCCTTAAAGCATGGCCCCCACGCGTATGATATTGTGCGATACAAACATCTTCATTGAATTTTATCGAAACAATGAAGATGTTATTAATGAATTACAAAATATTGGGGTAGCAAGCCTATCGGTAAGCGCTATTTCCATCGGCGAGTTATATTTCGGTGCAAGAGATAGGCGCGAACTGCTAAAAATCAAGAAGCATCTTTCAGCATTAAATCAAATTCCAATAGACGTTGAAACTTCTGAAACCACTTTATATCTGCTTGAAACCTATGCGTTGAGTCATCGCTTAAGTTTGCCAGATGCGATGATTGCCGCAACCGCACTGCGACATAATTTTAGTTTGTACACGCTGAATGTAAAAGATTTTCATTTTATTGAAGGACTTGCCTTACACAAAACTTAATATGGCTTTGCTCGGCGTATTTATGTAATTGATAAAAAAAATTGGAGATTGGAAGTTGCAGGTTAAAAGAAAAACTCGGCGAGGCGTGAAATGTCTGCGCTGAGTTTTGTTTTTGGGGAGATGGTTCTACAAATTAATAAGGACGCTCTACTTGTAAATTTGGCAGAGGGCGAAAATGCTTGTCGTTCAGCGTACAAATAACAAGTCCATAGTGATGCGCGCTTGCCCCAATCAAACAATCCAAAAATCCAACACCGTGACTCAAATGATATTCACGATACCATTCCCATGCCGTAAACGAAATTGCGCCAGAAATTTGAATCATAGGATAGTTGGCTAATTCTTTTTCGACCATGTCTTGTTCGCGGCGGTTGCGACAGCCCGCCAATAATTCAGCCGCAGTGACAATCGAATAAGCCAGTTCATTAGTGGCAATTTGGGTTAGCCACGCTTTACAGATGTCATTGCCGCGTAAATAATCTACGAAGATGGATGTATCTAAAAGGCGCGTGGGATGTTCAGCCACTGCGCCTCTTTTCTATATTTTGACGCAGGGCTTGGGCAAAGGAGGCAGGGTCATTGGCTTCGGGGTAATCTGACCAAATGCCAAAGGCAACATGCGCACCCTGAGTGGAAGGACTCAAAATGGGCTGGTTGCGAAATTGGAGATATTCGATGAATTGCATGACTTCTACTAAGGAGTCTTTGTTAAGCAAATCCAATTGACGAAAAATATATTCTTTTGTCTCTTGTGAAGATAACATGGCGACCTCCAGTTCAAATTTTAGCATATTCTGCTTGGCATGGAAAATTAGGGATTGGAAGTTGCAGGTTAAAAGAAACACTCGGCGAGACGTAAGGTGCCTGCGCCGAGTTTTATTTATGGTTTGGGTGTATCTATTGTCAAGTCTGTTGCACAGACTGTTATTAAGTATTAGGGAATTACCCTAAAAGTTAAGGTGTTTGAAGATTTTGTTCCTATCCACGCATCATAGTTAATAAATTCAGAATTAATTCCATCATTTTTTACGGCCCCAAAGTAACTGCTACTATAAATAAGTTGTATTGAATAATCTCCGACAGTGATAGACGGAAAAATACTTAAGAGTTCAAAATGAGAAATCTGTTTTCCAAAACGAGGTAAAGCAATAAAAGAATCAGGTGTTGGGAAACTTTCTTGTATAAATCCTTGTGTAAAAAAATCATTACCTTCTAAGATTTCTCCTGTACTGTTTGATTTAATAATAAATTTTAACCCTAAAATATTTGTTGTTTCATTTCCCATTATAGGCATTTTATCTAATCTACGAATTACTATATCTCCATCAGAATGATTCTTCAAAGAAACTATTAAATTTATTTTTTCGCCAACTGAAAATTCTTCTTTATTTAAATTAATACTCACTGTTATTTCATTTTTACGAGATTCAGCCTTTAATTCAGATTTTAAAGTTATTGCTTCTAAATCTTCCCAAGGAATAATATCTCCATTTGGAGAATATTGCTGAGTTTTAATATACAAGAATGACAAAATAATGATTATGCTTATTAGTATGTATTTAGTTGCTTTCATGGCATTCCTGCTGATAATGTTATAGGTGAATCTGCGCCTGTATTATAGTTTCTTAGACGTGAATTTACTGTATTAACCCGCTGTGAAGATAATCTTAACCTTGAACCATTAAGAGAGAGTTCTACTTTATATGCTTGTCTTTCTAACCCGTTTTGATATTTTCTAAGAAAATCTTCACCATTAAAATTATTATTTACTAGTTGTTGATTTATAGCTATTTCTTCCTGCCACGCGTGTACACCTTCATGAATCATAATACTTGCCACATCATCAGGGTTAAAATTATAATTTGTGAAAGCTGTATCGAAAATATATACCGAATTATCGAACCGAACTAACGTCTCTGGAATAGTAGTGCTAATAATTTGACAAGCATCGCCTTCTTCAATATAACCACTCAGTGTTCTGTTAATATTTCTTTCAGCCCAGAGAAAAGGTGTAAATCCTTCGACAATGGTGTTGTCTATCTGCATCACACCTACTCCATAACGAGCAAATCGAAAAACTATTCCAGGTGGCAATAAAATATTGAAGTGATTTTGAAGTAATAATAAAGCTTCATTAGGTGAACGGTCATAATAAGCTTTAAGAACACTAGATGTAATATTACTACCATCATAAGGATCCCAGTTTGCGTAGCAAAGGTCAGGATTATTTTGGTTTTCACACCACCAAGGGTCTTTTCCTGATGGGTCAGTTAAATTTATCGGGTTGGAATATGTATATTGCCATTTATTAAATGTAATTGGATTTTGTGAATCACCTTCATATGTATCCTTTGACAAGAACCTCCCATCATTGGGATTGTAATATCTGGCGCGGAGATAAATATCCCCCGTTGAGTCTGTGTATTCACCCGTGAAGCCATACGGCGTTGCAGAGTCACCTGCACTGGAGAGGGTTGTTCCATACGGCTCGTAAGTATTGACGAGGGTGATGTCAGTAGTCATTTTCTAAATTTTATCATTTGAAAATTGGAGCATTAGAAGTTGCAGGTTAAAAGAAAAACTCGGCGAGAGGTGAGATGTCTGCGCCGAGTTTAAACTCTTATAGTTTTTACTATTATTGACTTTTTATTTTCAATTTAACTTCTTTCTCGTCCTTTTCTACTACTTCAAATAAATCTGCCACTATCTTATCACGGGAAAGGATCAAATCGAAAACTTCGATATTGCTTATTCGCAATGTGTCATATACTTCTTCAGGAAATTTATAAATTATTTTACCTTCTTTATCTAAATAAAAAACTTGGTAAGGCGTAACAACAAAAATATCTGCATTCATCTTGATTGCTATACGCACAGACCCATATAAACTTATTAATATTTCACTCATTTCGTGTGATGTATAAAGTGTTTTAATGTTATCTTCTAATAAGGAGAGTAATTCTTTTGTTTGTTTCATGATTCACCTATTAAGAATTGCTATTAAATTATTATAAGCAGATGAATTAAATTTTATTTGCGTTCTTGATGGATATCCAGTTATAGGTGCTTGTAAATAATCATATTCTTTCCACAACTCAGGCTGAAAATCTTCCCACCAACCGAATTCTTCAAATACAGTGCTTCCAGACATTTTATTAAAATCTTTTGCATATATTTCAAAAATAATAGGTGAAGGTGCCATGTTCATTGCTTCTGTTACACCATATTTCTTAATAAGTTTTTCAAGCTCAACCTTAATTGCTTCATTTGCAAATATCCTAGAAGTATTAAATGTTTTTGTAGCATAGAATCCATCGCCTAATTGAGATCCACCGAAGTTCATACCTGGTTTCGGGGGATTAATACCTGCCAAAATACTATCAATATGTATAGATGTAGTGCCATGATACCCTACGAATGTCCAATTTCCATCGGGCAAGCCTGGAATTTTTATATTGATTGCATCTGCATAATAATCGCTATGCCCCATTGATGGCGTAAATATATCATCAGATAATCTCAAGGCATCATACGCCTCATCCGCATGAGACAACATCCCCAGCCCCGTCACGCCTGGAATCATCAAGCCAACAGCATTGAGGTAGAAAGAGGCGTAGTCACCATTGCGCAAGTCATTTGCCATAAAGGCGAGGTCAAGTACTGCATCTGGTGAGACTAAAATAATGGGAATCGCGGCGACGATAATCAGCGGGGCGAGGGCAGGTGCCGCCTATTGCACAATATAGTTATATGTTAAAGTCCAGTCAGTGCAATATAAATGTAAATTGTAAGGTTTTATTTATTAAGACATTCTAGTTATTGCTTCTTTTGAAATCCATGGAAAATCCTTTTGAATCAAATCAATTGATTCGCCTTTTATGTACCATCTATTTACAACCATAACTACTTGCCTAAGAGAAAATGTATCGCCCACATAACTTAGTGATTCGTTGTTAGTATCTTTGAGCAAAGATACTCTATAATATCCGTTCTTTTCACGCAGTATAACAAGAACGCCACGCTCATTATTCCCTACTGAAAACATGAATCGGTGTTCTCTAGAATTAGTTATATGAGGAAAAGAGATATTTATTTTCTCGGCAGATGTTTTTAAGGCTTCATATAAACTTGAAAATTCTGATAACTCAGTAAATGACTTAGTTTTTGCTTTCCATATAATATTTTCTAGCTCGACTAAGCGCTCTTCAATTTCTTTAACTTGGCTTGTATCTTTGTCTATCCGAAATTGAAGCAACTGTTCTAAGAGTGATAAACGTTCATTTTCAAAAAGCTCTAAATTAGATTCACTATTATCCATAAGAAATTCCTTGTTTAAGGGTATATCCAATCTTGGCGAATTTCTTTCCATTTATTCAGCCAATGTTTTTGTACGCCTTGTTCAAGTGCTTCTCCTTTTACAGTATCATACTCACAAATCTCTAACAATTGCTTCTCTTGAAATCCATGGAAAGTCTTTATGAATTAAATTAATAGATTCTCCTTTTACATACCAACGACTTAATACACTAACAACATCTTCGATAGATTTAGTACGACCACCATAATTTTGGACTTGACCATCTTTTTTTAGTCCTAGATCAACTATGTAAATACCTCTTTCGTAGTTAGGAGAAACTAATATACTACGAGAGTCATTTGATAAAGATATAATAAAGCGATATTTCTTAGGGTTTAGAATGTTTGGAAAATCAACATTATGTTTTTTTGCTGTTTGAGATAAAGCATCAAATAAACTTGTGAAATTTTTTAATTCTGAAAAAACAGACGTCTTAGATTGCCATGCAATATCATCTAACGCCTCAATCTCCGACTCGATTTCACGTTGTCGATCCCTATTATTATCAATCTTAGATTGAACAAGTTCATCTAACAAAGTTGCACGCCTGTTATTGTGAGCATCCCAGTCTATAAAAGTGTTCATCGCAAACATTCCTTATTAATTGGTTATCCAATTATCTCTAAGTTCTTTCCATCTATCTAGCCACTTAGATTGATATATCTCATTAAATGGACTGGGGTTAGATCTAGATATATCCCAAAGAGTAAGTTTATCCTCATATCCCATTTGAATAATTCTATCTAATTCCCAATGAGTCCTAGCGTCTTTAAAGTAAATCGTTTCTATAATTTCCTTATCTGTTAAGTATGGCGAGAAAATCAGATTAGTCATATATCCATCATCAACAATTAAGTTAATATTTCTTGCGTTTGGAATTGCTTCAAGAATTTGGGCTCGCCATGATGGATTATCTAAAGTTTTTTTACTAACTAATTTACTAGTTTTCCATTTATCAACATCGAATATATCATAGCCTGGTATTTTACCCCTATACTTTATTAGGTGATCTTGATACCCTAGAAGCAAGTCTGTTCTATTTTTATTTACAAACCGCAAAGTATCATACGCCTCATCCGCCTTAGACAACATCCCCAGCCCCGTCACGCCTGGAATCATCAAGCCAACGGCATTGAGGTAGAAAGAGGCGTAGTCGCCATTGCGTAAGTCATTTGCCATGAAAGCGAGGTCAAGGATGGAAAAAAAGAAACAAAATCAACCCGCCCCGAAGTTTGAGGCGGGTTTTGTTATTACTGCCTTGACATAATCTAATTCATAGTAGAGAATCAATTTGTCGTAGATGTTTTATTGTGCATGGAGGAAAGATGAGAAAGCAAAGCATTTTTTTTATTATTGCAATTTATTTGATTTCAGTTCTAGGCAGTATCCCAACCCAATCTGTTCGGGCGGCTACGTTGGTGGTGACGAATACAGATGATAGTGGAACAGGCTCTTTGAGGCAGGCAATTGCTGACGCGAATGGTGAAGATACAATTACTTTTGACTCATCACTTTCAGGTCAAACCATTCGCCTTCAATCAATATTGATTATTGATAAAAATATAACGATTGATGGGTCTGCCCTGTCAGAAAAAATAACTATTAGCGGCGATTCAGATAACAATGGGAATGGTGATGTAAAGTTAATCAGCATTACAGTCAATACAGTTGTAACGATAAAAAACATAAAATTTACCAAAGGATATTCTTCTTCTAATTTAAGCGCCGGCGCTATTGAAAATCTTGGTAATTTGAGTGTGTATGATAGCGAATTTCATTTCAACTCTGGAAAGCAAGGCGGCGCAATTCGAAATTCTGGTAATTTATATGTTGAAGATAGCGTTTTTACAAATAACACTGCGCAAGAAGGTGGAGCAATTGCCAATGCAATAAATGGCACAACAACTATTTCAAATAGCACGTTTACAAGTAATTCAACAACTGGCAATGGCGGCGCAATTTATAATTCAGAAGGCACAGTACATATCACTCAAAGTACATTTACAAGCAACTCAGCCAATTATGGTGGTGCAATCATTGCTGGTAGTTTCCCCAATGGACCAAATACCACGACCACAATTTCAGAATCTGTAATTTCAAATAATTCAGCCAATTATGGCGGTGGTATTGAATTTGACTCTGGAACAAGTATGACTATTGATAAAACAACAATTTCAGGAAACACTGCCCCAGCGGGTGGTGGAATTGTAAACGTCTCTGGTAACCTTTTGACCATCACAAACAGTACGGTTGCGAACAATACTTCAACCCAATCACCTCAACCAGGTGGGGTATTAAGCTTGCATTCACCCGTCACAATAAAAAATAGCACGTTCACTGGCAATAATCACACATCGGTTGGTATTCAAGGACATGCCATCATCTCAAACACTACCATCGCAGGCAATTCAGGATATGGTTTAGAAGTGTATACTTATTCATTAAGTATCACAAATTCAATTCTTGCCAATAATGGTAACTTTGACTGTGCTATTCAGTGGGGTGCGACTGTAAACACAAATCAAAATAATTTAATTGAAACAAATTCTGGATGTGGAACATCCGCTTCAACATCTGACCCTTTACTTGGTCCGCTTGCGGATAACGGTGGCTTAACCCAAACAATGGCGTTGTCAGTAGATTCTCCTGCAATTAATGCAGGCAATAATACAACTTGCGAATCCACCGACCAACGTGGCATATCACGCCCGCAAGATGTAAATTGTGATATGGGCGCTTATGAAGTAGAGTTTTCTACTCCTACGCCTACAATTACGCCAACTTTGACTCCAACTTTTACTCCAACCCCAACAGCAACTCAAACACCTAACTTACCCTTGCTACCTGCACCTCAAATACCTCGTACAATGTTCAGGTTATTGACCAATGACTCAACACCTTCCCTTTCATGGCTACAAGTGAATGGAGCATTTGGGTATAAGATTACAATTGCTTCGGATAAGGCATTTACAAATATTGTTTTGAATGAAACAGTGTCAACAGAATCATTTACACCATCTACTCCACTAGCGGATGGAATTTACTACTGGCGAGTTTATGCTTTGAATGGAAATTCTCAACTTGGAAAAGCAAGTGCAATACAAACCTTAACCATAGACACCACCCCTCCCGCCATCCCAACATTAACCTCACCGATGGATGGAGCAGAATTAAAACGCTCACCAATTTTGCGCTGGACTAGAGTTTCTGGCGGCGTTATATATGAATTACAAGTATCTACAAGCAGTGATTTTTCTAACCCAACTACATATACACTCCGTACCAATAGCCGTAATTTGCCTGCTTTACCAGATGATGTTTATTACTGGCGAGTACTTGCCAAAGATACCGCTGGGAATTGGAGCGATTGGTCGGTGCATCGAGAATTTGAAATTGATAGATAGATAAAAGCCACATGAAACAAAATTAACCCGCCCCGTAGTGTGAGGCGGGTTTTTGTTTAACATATCAAATTCATGTTATCCGCCTTCTTGCATAAAAGAAAAATCTATAATGCTTTCATTGAGCATGAAAAAAATAATTCCCTTAATTCTCGTTTTAGCATTTCTTTTTTCCAATCCTTATCCCTATGCCCATGCCCAAAGTGACAAAATCACTTTCGCTGTGATTGGTGATTATGGACTTGCAAGTCAGTCAACAGCGGATGTGGCGAATCTTGTTAAAAGTTGGAATCCTGATTTCATCGTCACAGTGGGTGACAACAACTATCCAAATGGCACAGCCGAAACGATAGACAATAACATTGGACAATATTATTCAGATTTTATTCATCCATATAAAGGCAAATATGGAAGTGGCGCAACAACGCCGAGGTTTTTTCCTGCGTTGGGTAACCATGATTGGGGCAGTGCTGGCACAAAACCTTTTACAGATTACTTTGGGTTTCATCGAGAAAAAAGATATTATGATTTTGTTTGGGGTTCGGTACATTTTTTTATTTTAGATAGTGACCGAAATGAACCCGATGGATACACTGCATCATCTGACCAAGCCAAGTGGCTGAGAAAAAGTTTAACCGCATCTACTTCTGCATTTCAAGTAGTGGTGATGCATCATGCGCCTTATTCTTCAGGGAGACATGGCTCTAACCTTTATATGCGCTGGCAATTCAAACAATGGGGTGCAGATGTAATTTTGAGTGGGCATGACCATGTTTATGAACGCTTACTTGTTGAAGGCATTCCATATTTTGTAAATGGGGTTGGCGGCGCAGAATTATATAAATTTGAAACCAAACTTCCTGAAAGCCAATCTCGCTACAATTTGGATTTTGGCGCAATGCGTGTGGAAGCCACAAGCACTTATATGAAATTTCAATTCATCACGCGCACAGGCGTTTTGATTGATGAATACATCATTGGGCAAAGTTATGCCAACGTCACTTCTATTACAAGATTAAATTCATCGCCTACAAATTCTAGTCATGTAAATTTTCAAGTGACATTTTCTGAATCCGTTACAGGGGTAGATGTTTCAGATTTTATGCTTTCTACCAATATTCCTAATGCAGTCATAGATAATGTCTCTGGCTCTGGAAATATTTATACTGTTTCAGTTTCATCTATAAATAGTGATGGAACGCTTCGCCTCGACCTTGTGGATGATGACTCTGTTACTAGCGGCAGTTTACAACCCCTCGGCGGAGTTGGCTTGGGCAATGGCAATTTTTCAAATGGTGAAGTTTATACAATTGATAGAACCCCACCTAAAACAATTTCAATTACACGAGTCAATCCAAGCCCGACAAGTTTAGCAAGCATAGATTTTCTCGTCACATTTTCAGAATCTGTTACAGGTGTTGATATTTCAGATTTTGTTTTGACAACAAACAACAATGCACAATTAATTAACGTCACAGGCTCAGGTAATCTTTACACGGTTAATGTCAATACAAACATTGGCAATGACGAAATTCGCTTGGATTTTATAAATAACGGCAGTGTGCTTGATTTAGCAAATAACCCAACAAATGAAAACTTCACAAATGGTGAAACATATAGCATTGATAGAACCGCACCTTATGTCACATCCATTACGCGGGCGAATGTCAATGGCTTGGGTGTGGATTTCACCGTCCGCTTTTCAGAAGCAGTGACAGGTGTAGATGGAAGCGATTTTTTCTTATCCACTATCAATAATGCAGTCATTACAAATGTAATAGGAGCAAATGATTTATACACAGTTTCTGTTTTGCTAAACCCAGGCACAGATGTCATTCGCTTGGATTTAATCAACAACAATAGCATCCTTGATGTATATGGCAATTTACTCAACACAAACTTTACAAATGGTGAAGTATATTCAACAAGTTTTGGCGTGCCTGTGGTTGCTTCAATTGTGCGTGCTAGTAATAACCCAACCAATGCTTCCACTATTGATTTTATTGTTACATTTACCGAACTCGTCAACGGCGTGGATATAAACGATTTTTTTGTAAGCAATAATGGATTTGTTACAAATATAAATAACGCTAATCCATTTTATGTTGTCACTGTAAATACTAGTGCAAGTGAAGGCTTATTAAAACTTGATTTAATTGACAACGATAGCATTATCAATTCACAAAATATTCCACTTGGCGGCGAAGGCATCGGCAATGCCAATTTTACAAACGGCGAAAGTTTTACAATTGATAGAACGCCGCCACAAGTCACTTCTATTATTCGTGCTAGCAATAACCCAACCATTGATTCATTTGTCAATTACATCGTCACATTTTCAGAACCTGTGATGAATGTGGATACTGCTGATTTTTTTGTTACAACATCAAACTTAAATTCTTTTGCAATTAATGTGCAAAATCAAAACCCATTTTATATCATTAATGTCAGCACGGGTGCTGGTTCTGGCAATGTGCGTTTGGATTTATTAAACAACAATTCCATCACCGACCTTGCGGGCAATTTGCTCACCAGCCATTTTACAAATGGAGAATCGTTTACAGTAGCCAAGCCGTCGGTCAATTTTGATGCGCCGAATCTTTTTACGAATCGGATTCCATCACTCAGTAATAATCCACGACCGAACATTTCATGGTCAAATGTAAAAAACGCGCAAGCCTACGAAATTTTCATCGCGCGTGATGCAAATTTCTCACAAATTGTTTTAATACAAACTGTTGCCAAAACAGATTTCACAATTCCTAATCCATTAAGTGATGGAATGTATTATGTCAAAGTCCGCGCTTACAATAAAGATTTATATCCGGGCAAATTCAGCAAACCTTACTCTTTTACTATTGACACAACGCCTCCATCCGCGCCTATACTTGTGAGCCCAGCCCAAGCATCTGCCTCGCCCCAACGCCCTACATTGCAATGGACTGCTGAAATTGGTGGCATTGAATACCAAATTCAAGTAGATAACAATGCAGATTTTTCTAGCCCGGAGTTTAATGCCAATACAAAAAATAAATCGATTCGCACATCTACATTATCCAAGAACATTACTTATTACTGGCGCGTGCGCGTGAAAGATAAAGCAGGCAATTGGAGCGAATGGTCAAAAGTGTTTTATTTTTATGTGAGATAATATTTTCATCATTAATTGTAATATCATAAAAAGGCTTTTTCATGGCGCGAAAATTTATTGTTTATTTTTTGGTATTTTTTCTTTTCAGCACAATAATCTCTGCCAGCGCGCAAACTACTTTTCCTACAGGCTTTATAAGCGAAACAGTTGTGGCAAACCTAGCGGGTCCTACCACGATTGCCTTTGCCAACGATGGTCGTATTTTTATTGGGCAAAAAGACGGCAAGGTAAGAGTGTTTCAAAATGGCGTTTTGCTCCCCACGCCGTTTATTGATTTGACAAATGAAGTCAATAACTATTGGGATAGAGGCTTACTTGGCATTGCTCTCCATCCTGATTTCCCATCCACGCCTTATGTCTATTTGCTTTATACCTACGACCCGCCCGAAGCAGTGGATGATGGAACAGGTGCGCGTGTTGCTAGATTAATGAGAGTCAGTGCCAACCCAAGCAATACAAACGTGTATTTGCCAGGCAGTGAAGTTATTTTATTAGGAACAAACAGTACTTACCAAAACATTGGTACCCCCAACAGCAGTGGCAACCCCAACCCGCCTTCTTGCTATCAAAATAATCAACATATACAAGATTGTATCGCCGCCGATAGCCCATCACATACTATTGGCACGGTTACATTTGGTATAGATGGTTCATTACTCGTCAGCAGTGGTGATGGCGCTCATTTTAATACTGTAGATGTCCGCGCTTTACGTTCATTAGACTTAACCAGTTTAAACGGAAAAATTCTACGGATTAATCCTATTACAGGAGAAGGGTATCCCAATAACCCGTTTTATAACGGCGACCCGAATAGTAATCAATCGAAAGTGTATAGTTATGGGTTAAGAAACCCTTTTCGTACAACCGTGCATCCAAGTACCGGAGAAATCTACATTGGAGATGTAGGCTGGGGAACTTGGGAAGAAATTAACACAGGGTTAGGAAAAAACTTCGGCTGGCCCTGTTATGAAGGCAGAGATGGCGGCGTTAGCAGGCAAAGCGGTAGTTATAAAAATAACGCGCAAACCTCCGCCACTTGCGCCGCACTTTACGCTCAAGGTGTATCGGCTGTCCAAGCCCCGCTTTATGCGTATGACCATTCCAGTGATTCAAGCTCAGTGCAAGCAGGCTCTTTTTACTTAGGCGACGCTTACCCTTCGGAATATCATAGCGCCTTATTTTTTGCAGATTACAATGGAGATTGGATTCGATACCTAACAAATGTAAATAGCACTGCAATAAAATTTGATTTTGGCATTGATGTCACACCCAACGCACAATCAGGTCCTTCTGGTGGGATTGTCCAACTCATCGCTGGTCCAGATACAAATTTATACTATGTTACCTATTATGGTCCAACATTAAACACCAGTGAAGTGCGTCGTATTCGCTATGTTGCAGGAGGCAACACACCGCCCACTGCAAACGCCAATGCAGATGTCACATCGGGTTATATTCCATTAACCGTAAACTTCTCAAGCACTGGCACCTATGACCCTGACGCAGACCCTCTCACCTATGAATGGGATTTTGGTGATGGTAATACTGCCTCAGGTGAAAATGTATTGCACACTTATACAACTAATGATACTTATATTGCTACCCTTACTGTCACTGACTCTTCTAACGCCACCAGCACAGATACTGTCACCATTACAATTGGCAATTTAGAACCCGTTGCGTCTATTTCATCTCCAGCCAATGGCACAACCTACAGTGTTGATGATGTAATTTCATTTAGTGGGACAGGCGTAGATAATGAAGATGGAAACTTAAGCGGTAGTAGCTTGAAGTGGAGCGTTTTACTGCACCACAATGACCACATTCATTTTGATTTTGCGCCAAACCTCACTGGCAATAATGGCTCATTTGAAACTCCAGACCATGGCGATAATACTTGGATGGAACTATGCCTTACCGTAACCGATAGCGGAAATTTAAGTGACCAAGAATGTATTTCTTTAATACCAAACATTACCGAAATTACCTTTAACACCTCACCAACTAATCTATCCATCTGGTACAACGGCGAAGAGCATATTGCTCCACACACAATTTATACGGTTACCAATTCTGTACGTGATGTTTCTGCCCCACTTACACAAGGCGAATGTTGGGACTTTGTCTCATGGTCGCATGGGCAACCTGCTAGCCATCAACTGCTTGTTAATCAAAACCAAACGCTTACTGCTACCTATGTCAGTTCTTGCCCTGTGGTTCTTTCTATCAACCGCACCGACCCAAACCCAAATGGCGCACAAACGGTTAACTTCACGGTCACTTTTTCTGAATCTGTAACGGGTGTAAACGCTAGCGATTTTTCGCTCACCACCAACTTAAGCGGAGCCACTATCAGCCAAGTCAGTGGTTCGGGGAGCATATACCAAGTTTCGGTCGCGACAGGAAGCGGAAATGACACGTTAGAATTAAATCTCATAGACAATGACAGTATCAAAGATTCACAAAATAATCTGCTAGGTGGGGCTGGCAACAGCAACGGAAATTTCACCAGCGAAATTTACAACATCATCAAAACCACCCCGAGCAGTGCGCCGAATCTTACTTTGCCTAGAGCCAACTTCCAAACCAATCATGCTTTGCCAACTTTTTCATGGGGGCAAATAAGCAATGCCATTGGGTACGAAATTTACATCGCCACTGATAACTCTTTTAACAACATTGTTTTATATCAATATCTCAATACCACATCGTTTACGCCTACTACAAATTTACCTGATGGAACTTACTACTGGAAAGTACGCGGATTCAACGGACGCTTCTCTCCTAGCCGAAAATTGGTGATTGATACCACGCCGCCTGCTATCCCCACCCTCACCTCGCCGATGGACGGCGCTACCTTAACCTCCACACCCACCTTCCGCTGGACACCCTCAACAGGCGCAGTGTTATATGAAGTGCAATTTTCAACAGATAACTTCACCACTATCTATCGTCAACATACAGTTCGCAGTGCTGGGCAAAGACTAGCGGCTTTACCCAAAGGCTCTTTCTCATGGCGCGTGCGGGCTAAAGACGCACTTGGTAACTGGAGCGACTGGTCTGCCATTCGCACCTTTACGATTCAATAGCCTAAGAAAGTGATTGAAAATAACAATCTTAGTACACGGATTTCGCGGACGACACGGAAGAAATCCTTAAAAAATCTGTGTGCCTCCGTGTTCTTCCGTGTACTAAAAGGATTTGGCGTGAAGTTCATTACAAAACCGTTAATTGTCTAACAATCGTAGGGTAATCGTAGGTTATGCGTCAAGTATATTTCGGATAACCATGATAAATTAGGCGATGTAAGGTGATTTCTCTTCTCCTCCTTTCAAGAGAACCGCGGTCGGCGTCCGCGGTTCTTGTAATTTAACGGCATAGCGTATAATTCAAGAAAAAGAGGTGCTATGGCTGTTCAAATTACTATCATTGGGCTGGGGCAAACGGGGGCATCTATTGGGCTGGCACTTGCCGCTCATAAAGACAAGGTCTTCGTTACAGGTCACGACAAAGATTATGGCGTAGAAGGACGCGCTAAAAAAATCGGCGCGATAGATGCCACTAATCACAATCTGCCTAGTTCGGTAGAAAATGCCGACCTCATAATCCTTGCTATTCCCGTTCACCAAATCTACGATACATTGAAATATATTGCTCAAGATATCAAAAATGATGCGGTGCTAATTGAGTTATCGCCTGTCAAAGCCGAAGTAGCAAAATGGGCAAAGGAAATTTTGCCAGCCCACTGCCATTATGTAGGACTCGTCCCCGCTATTGGACCTGGCTACTTAGATAAGATAGAAACGCCTCAAGACGCGCCTCAGGCTGATTTGTTTACCCGAAGCGTTTTCTTACTTTCAGCCCCTGCTGGCACGCCTGGCGAAGCCATCAAGCTCGCCAGCGATTTTGTTAAGTTATTAGGCGCAAATACTTTACTAACCGATTTCGTCGAATCGGATGGTTTAATTTCTTCTGCCTATTTATTGCCACAATTGGTGTCGGCTTCTTTACTAGATTCCACCATTAACCAGCCAGGTTGGCAAGAAGCACAAAAAGTGGCGGGACGTGCCTACTTTGCCGCCTCTTCTGCATTTTCTGAAACAGACGATGCCGAGACGTTAACTTCATTATCTTTCCAGAATCGTGAAAACTTAATCCGCGCTTTGGAGCAAATGATTCGCTCGTTGGTTAATCTACGCGATGAACTAGAAAATAAAGATGAAGAATCTTTCAAAGCATTGCTAAAAACAGTACAACAAGGTCGAAGCGACTGGATGAACGAAAGAATCAAAGGCGAGTGGGGAGCCATCAAAGAAGAAAAAGTTGGGCGAGTCTCACTGACTGAAACCTTACTCGGCTCGGCGTTAAGCAAACGCTTCAAACCAAATAAAGATGAAAAATAAAACCGATGGCTTGTTTTTGCTACATCCTCGAATGTGCAGACGGTACTTTATACACTGGCTGGACAGTTAACATTGAAAAGCGATTAATTCAACATAACAAAGGCTTGGGGGCAAGATATACACGGATGAGATTACCCGTGAAATTAGTTTATGTTGAAGAACAACCTGATAAAAAAACTGCTATGAAAAGAGAAAGAGCCATTAAGGCTCTTTCTCGAAAAAAGAAAATGGAATTGTTTATGTAAGGGCGAGGTTATCTTGCTCTTACTTTTTTAATCAGTAAACAAAGGCAGATGCCCCAGCGAATAAATATTTTCCCATTGCGCTCTATCACCTTCGGTGAGAATTGCGGCTTCGGCGGCGACTGTGGCGTTGGCTTTATCCAAAATCATTCGCATGCCTTGAAGCGTAGAACCAGTGCTGATGACATCGTCCACGACCAAAACTTTTTTACCTTGAATTAAATCTTTATCTTTTTCATCCAAAATCAAAACTTGTGGCTGACCCGTTGTAATCGAAAGCGTTTCGGCTTTGATGGCATCGCCCATATAAGGTTTATACGTTTTGCGAAAAATGATGTAAGGTTTTTTTGTTTCAACAGAAAGCGCGTGTGCCAACGGGATAGATTTTGCTTCAGCAGTGACAATGACATCAAAAGCAACATCTTTTATCTTTTTTGCTAATTCTTTCGCGCTGGCTTGCACCAGTTCGGTATCACCTAAAATATTTAAGATGGCGATTCGCAACCCAGGTTTAATTTCAAAAAGGGGAAGTTCTCTTTTTACGCCTGCAATTTCAATCGCATAGTTTTCACGCTTGCTCATTCTCTGCCTCCGAAAAAAATATCAGCGAAAGTTTATCATAATGTTATGTCATTGCGAGCCGTTTTTTGGCAAAGCAATCTTCAATAGAGTCAGGGATTGCTTCGTCGGGCTGGTCTTGGTACGGCGGACGAACACCGCCTACTCGACCAGCGCCCTACTCGCAATGACACGGCAACAAAGAATTAGAAAATTTGTGCTATACTCGGTTTATGCGACCCATCCGCTCCTCAGAAATCGGAAATTACCTGTACTGCCGTCGCGCGTGGTGGTATCGAAAGACAGGAATACCTTCTGAGAATCAAACTGAACTTGCGGCTGGAACGGATTTGCATCACAAGCACGGACGTAAAGTGCTAGCCGCCTCTCTTACGCGGACTTTCGGCTTGATTCTGCTTCTGATAGCGACTATTTTGCTTGTGGCTTATTTGGCTTATCAATGGTTATGAATTACAGACCGCTGACCGCAGACCATAGACGGCGGTCAGCCGTCAGTGGTCAAAATATATAATTTATGTCCTATCTGATTCTTTTCCTTTTTTTACTGGCTTTATTCTTTTTCTGGCAATCGAATCGCCAGCAAAGGGCGACAGGCTTGCCCGGCGGACAAGTCATTTACACCGACACACGCGCTTGGGGCAAAGTGGAGAAACCTTTGTTTTATGCCGCGCTCGGATTAACAGGCAAACCAGATTATTTAATTCAAAAAGATAACCAAATTATTCCTGTTGAAGTCAAATCGGGTAATGCACCTGAAGCACCATATGACTCGCATATTTTTCAATTGGCTTCATATTGTTTATTAGTCGAAAAAAATTATGGCAAACGCCCGCCGTATGGAATCATCCATTACGAAAATAAAGATTTTTCGATTCGTTATACCAAAGAATTAGAAACTGCATTAATCGAGTTGATTGCCGACATGCGCGAGGATGACTTTAAGAAAGAGGTCGCAAGGTCACATCAACAGCCGTCCCGATGTAAAAGATGCGGTTATCAAAATCTGTGTGAAGAAAGCCTCGTGTAAACAAATCTTAATACTTGTTTACCTGTGTACTCGTGTACTTTATAATTGCTGACTATGTCCTTCATCCCGCAACGCCCGGTTGTCACGGCTTATCCGAAAATGGCAGAAGCCATGTCTGAAGCCGAAGTGATGTCTGCTTATTTGCAAGAAAAAGGTATCGAAGCGCCGTGGGGTTCAATTTATGATGAAGAGTTGCGTAAGCGGGTGCGGCGTGGTGATTTTGATATGTTAATCATTGCTGGTGGCGATGGCAGTGTTTTGCGGGCGTGCCATTTGTGTGCGCCGAGCAATGTGCCGATTTTAGGAGTCAACTTGGGGAGAATTGGTTTTCTGATTCAAATTGACCGCAACGATTGGCGAATGCACTTTGATAAATTATTAAACGGCGAAGCATGGATTGAAAACCGTATGTTGTTGAAAGCGGAACATCTTCGTGCGGGCGAATCGCTTGGCAATTGGATTGCATTAAATGAAGTGGTTGTGGGTCGTGGACAAAATTTACGCCCAGTGCGATTAACTGCTACGGTAGATAATCATCGCCTGACGAGTTATATGGCTGATGGATTAATCGCCTCGACTGCTACGGGGTCAACTGCTTATGCGCTTGCGGCAGGTGGACCTATCCTTCCGCCGGAGTTGCGAAATATTTTGCTCGTGCCACTTGCGGCGCATCTTTCGGTAGATAGAGCCGTTGTGCTTTCGGAAGGTTCGTCTGTGAATATAGAAGTGCAAAGTGAAAATACAGTTTTGAGTGTGGATGGTCAGTCACCGATTAATTTAATGGAAGATGACCATGTATTAATCACCGCCGCTGATGTGACCGCGCAATTCGTCCGTTTTGGAGATGCAGGTTATTTTTATCGTAACATCACATTACACATGAAAGAAAATTCTTTAGGATTGCCGAGGTAGAGATGTTTAAACACAAAGGACACGAAGGTCACTAAGTTGGAAGAGGCTCACAATAAAAAATCTTTCCAAGATTTTCCTTTGTGTACTTTGTGTCCTTCGTGTTTAATGTTTTTAGGAATTTTAAGATGACAGAAACAACTTACTGTTACGCTCATCCAACCCGTGAAACAAGTTTGCGTTGCAAAAACTGTGACCGTTATATTTGCACATCTTGTGCCGTTGGCACGCCAACTGGCTACATGTGCAAAGATTGTGTTAATCAACGCAAAAAGAAATTTGATACCGCCCTTTGGTACGACTACTTAATTGGGTTTGGGATTACTTTCATCTTGTCATTAATTGCCAGCATTCTCGTTGGCATTGTGGCAAGTTTTATTGGCTTTTTTATATTTTTCCTCGCGGCAATTATTGGCAGAGGCGCAGGCGTGTTCATTTCAAATATTACTTTGCGGGCGTTAAACAAACGCCGTTCTAAAGCATTATTCTATGCTTGTGCCACAGGCGTTGTGCTAGGTGCAATTCCGATAGCGATTGTTATGTTTTTCTTTGGTAATTGGTTTGTCGCTATTGCAATCATTATTTATGCAGTTATTGTTACGCCAACCGTTTACACTCGCATTTCAGGGATTCAACTTTAACTATGCTTACCGAACTTCACATCCAAAATTTTGCAATCATAGACAAATTAGATTTACGTTTCGGGAATGGATTAATCATCCTGACAGGTGAAACAGGCGCGGGTAAATCAATCATCCTCGATGCTGTCGTGATGTTAATCGGCGGCAAGGCAGATGTAACCTTTGTCAGGTCAGATTCAGATGCGGCATTTGTTGAGGGTGTGTTCCAACTCAAAGGCGCAGAAAAAGAGGCGGTGCTTGAAGTCCTTAAACGTGAAGATTTGATGGATAATCCCGATTATGTTGTGCTGATGCGTGAAGTCCGTAAAGAGGGACGAAGTGTAGCCCGCATCAATGGGCGGACCGTGAACGTGGGTCTGCTTAAGGAAATTGGGGCTTTGCTGATAGATATTCATGGTCAAGCAGAACATTTGTCATTGCTTGACCCGCGCGCTCATTTAGGCTTATTAGACCGTTATGCCGAAGTTTCAAAACCATTGACTGAATATCGCGAGAGTTATCATAAGTTATTAGATTTACGCCGAGAATTATCGGATTTGAAAAAAGCGCAAGCCGATGCAGACCGTCGCATTGAAATGCTGACGTATCAAGCCGAAGAAATTGAAGCCGCAAAATTAAAAGCAGGCGAAGAAGATGAATTAAAAAAAGAACGTGACCGACTTGCAAATGCCGAATCGCTGGCGCAAAATGCACAAGAAGCGATTGCGATTTTAGAAGAAGGCTCACCTGAAACTCCCGCCGCAACAGATTTGTTGGGTCAGGCGGCGCAAGCCTTAGCCGCACTCGCAAAAGTAGATGAATCTCAAACTGAATTGGCGAACCAAGCCGAAGGCGCGTTAGATGCGATTTCAGACATCATTCACAACTTAAGAAATTATCTCGATGAAATTGAATTTAATCCAAAACGCTTAGACCAAGTAGAAGAACGCTTGGATTTGATTCACTCACTCACGCGCAAATATGGTGGCAGTATTCCGAACGTCATTGCTTATGGTGAAGATGCTCGCAAACAACTTGAAACTATCACAGGCGCGGCAGATAGAATCACTGAATTGGAAATGAGCGAAGCAAAACTTTTAGAAAAACTTTGTAAACAAGCCAGCACGCTTTCTGATAAACGTAAAAAAGCCGCCACTGAAATGAGCAAAGGCATTGAAATTGAACTCGATGATTTGAAGATGGCTTCTGCTCAATTTGGCGTGGACTTCCAAACCAAACCTGACCCCAACGGTTTACCACTTGGAGAAACCCGCCTCGCATTTGACCATAACGGATTCGACCGCGTCGAATTTCTCGTTGCCCCAAACCCCGGTGAAGGACTCAAACCACTTGCAAAAATTGCATCGGGTGGTGAAACATCTCGTTTGATGTTGGGATTAAAAAATGTAATGGCTCGTGCAGACGAAGTTCCTGCTTTAATTTTTGATGAAATTGACCAGGGTATTGGCGGACGTGTGGGCATGGTGGTGGGTCAAAAACTTTGGAATCTCTCACGCACACATCAAGTTTTTTGCGTCACACATCTTCCACAACTGGCAGTGTTTGGCGACCAACATTATCAAGTGCAAAAATTGGTTGATAAAGGAAGAACACTCACTCGCGTTGAAACATTAGAAGGCGAAGCCCGTTTGCTTGAACTTTCTCAAATGCTTGGTGAAGTGGGTGAAGGTACATTGCGTTCTGCTCACGAGTTATTACAAACTGCAAGGCAGATGATAAAGTCAAATAAAAAATAAAATGATGTCGTTGCGAGCCACACTTTTGTTCTTAGTGGCGAAGCAATCCCCCAATTAATCATAAGATTGCTTCGGGCGAAGAGCATCGCCCTCGCAATGACATAAAAAAACGCCACACAAATTTTGTGTGGCGGTTTCATTTCTCCGTTAAATGTTGACTGCTAGGGTGAGGGGGGCACCCTAGCAGTCAACGCTTGCAATAATACTAATATTGTAAAAAATAGTCAAGGGTTTTTAATTTAAGAGTTTTCTTAAAACACCTATACAACTATGCACATATATATGCCCTGAGTAGGAATCGAACCTACATTTAAGCCTTAGGAGTGCCTTGTTCTATCCATTGAACTATCAGGGCGTAACAAAATTATAACTCAAAGAAAATTTTAATACAAAAAAATTTTCTCATGCTACAATTTTTGCATGAACACCCCGCGCCCGCCCTGCTAAGTCTTACTTCCCCTAACTCCTAAAAATCCAACGCCCGATGACCTCGACGGTGCCTGACGCATCCGTCTATTTTCATTTAAGCGTGCTCGTGCGCCGCCTTCTCCAATTTGATTTGACTCAACTCAAAAACAGATTGGAGAAAACAAATGGAAACACTACAAGGAAAAAAATCCTTTGATATAGATATAAACGAGTTCACACTTCGACATAAAAACTACAACCGCCTCATCCTTGACCTTGGAACTGGTGACGGCAAATTCGCTTTTCACTTGGCTGATAACTTTCCAAATCACTTTGTTATCGGCTTAGATTCATGCCGCGAGAATTTACATCAATACTCGCGTGCAAACTTACCGAATTTAATATACATAATTGCCAATGCACAATCTCTGCCTCGCGAATTGAATGGATTGATTTCATACATCCACATCAACTTTCCGTGGGGAAGTTTGTTGGGAAGTTTGTTAAATGGAGATACAAATTTATTTTGTGGGCTTGAAAAAATTTCGTCACCTCAAGCCTTGATAAATTTGAATCTTAATGCTGGCGCATTGAATGAACAAGGTTGGAGTCTGCTACATGGAGTTGACCAAGTTGAAGTCAATTTGAGGCGGTTTGGTTGGCAAATAGAAAACCCAAAGCAGATAAATATTCAAGCATTGAAGAAATTTCCTAGCACATGGTCAAAACGGATTGCAGTGGGCAGAGACCCAAGAGCAATTTCATTAAGTGGTTGTTTTAACCCTTGACTCTACCCTTTGTGGAGACTGTATACTACTAATATGAATCAGCTAAAGAACATGCTTTCCATTGGCGCTTTCGCCAACATGACTCGGCTTTCAATTAAAGCCCTGCGGCTATATGACCAATTGGGTTTATTACAGCCGCGTCATGTAGACCCGCAATCTGGGTACCGTTACTATAGCATTGACCAACTTTCAAGCGCCCGCATGATCCGGAACATGCGCGAGATGGACATGCCACTTGCTACCATTCGGCAGGTGCTTGTGGCATTGATTTCCTCACCAGAGCAAGCCGAAGCACTGGCAACGGAATATGCAGAAATGCGTGAGCAAGAAGCGAAGCTGATTCGTGAACAAGTTAAACAATTTATTCATCGAGTACAACAGGAGCAAACCCTTATGACATTTGAAGTTACTGTAAAACAAATTCCTTTACAACAGGTGCTGAGCAGTACACATTACATCAAAGTTGACAAACTAGATGAAACTATCAGCAAAACAGTCGAAACCATGTACGCCTTGCTCAAAGAACAAAACCTTGAAGCGGCAAGTGCACCTTTTGGTATCCTCCATGGAACCATCAACGAACAAGAAGATGGACCACTTGAAATCTGTATGCCTATCAATGGGCAAGTTAAAACGAAAGGCAACATACAAACCAAGCAATTACAGGGAGGCAATGCCGCTTGTGTAATGACAGTTGGCGTTGAAACAGACTTTCCAACTATTCTCGGTGCCTATGATGCCGCTGCAGATTGGATTCAAAAGAATGGGTACGCTATTGCAGAGCCACCGCGCGAAGTTTGGCATAGCGGACCGGGCGATAATCCCAAAATGGAAATCGTTTGGATGTTCAAGTAACAAAAAAGGTCACGCTTTAAGCGTGACCTTTGCGTTTACTTTAAAACCTTCACTACATTTCTTCCGCTCACCCCGCTGACTCCACCTCCGCCATGGACGCCACTTCCGCATAGATATAGATTATCAATCGGCGTTTTGTGATTGGACCAGCCTGGAATCGGACGCATGAATAAAAACTGGTCAAGCATCAATTGTCCGTGATTAATACCGCCTTCGGTGAGTCCATAGGTTTCTTCTAAATCTTTAGGCGTTATCAATTTACGATTTACGATTGAAGATTTTAGATTTGGAAAATATACAGCCAAAGTATCGATTGCCAGCTTTTCAACTTTCGAACCTTCAACCTGCCAACTTGAATTCTTTAATTCATAAGGTGCAAATTGAAAATGAATCGAAACAGTATTTTCGGATGTCGTTACTTCGAGATATAGCTTTTCGGAAATCTCACCATACTTTGCTGAGTCATACGCCTTTTCCAAATATTTGACAGACGGTGCAACAACGCATGTGCCTTCAGGAATTCCATGATTTCCATTTGTTTGTAAATGAATTTTTGCAACTGCTCCGCGCATTTTGATAGATTGTGTATGCCAGACGAATTCAGGTGGCAAATCTTGTGCACCGACGAGTTTTAACAAAGTATGTTTCGGGTCAGCAGAAGAAAGAATAACATCTGCAGAAATTTCTTCACCGTTTGCTAAAACAACACCTTTGGCGATTTGATTTTCGATTTTTATGTTTTTTACTTCAGCTTCAGTTCTAATTTCGCCGCCAAATGATTTGACAGCATTTGCCAAAGCGTTTGTAATTTCACCGATTCCCTTCACCCTTTGTCCCTCTCCCTCAGGGAGAGGGGTTGGGGTGAGGGCAAGACCACCACGATTCAACCAATTATGGATTAACGTATATCCCGTCCCAGCGGACATTGGTCCAAGTGTGGAATTATGAATTGCGACCGAGGCAATCGCGGCTCTCACAACTTCTGACTCAAAATATTCTTCCACCAACTCTTGAGCAGACATCGGCAGGGCACGGATGAAGTTAAGCATGTCTTTTCTGCCAGCCAGCCGAAGTTCGAGACCTAATTCCAATAATCCATATCCATCTCGCAGACTCATATTCTTTGGCAAACGCGGCATGATAGTTGCGTATGCTGCATCTAAAATGCTCGCGGCTTTATCCATAAAGCGGACAAATTCGCCCCAGCGACTTGCATCTTTTTCAGAGAATCGTTTTATCGATTCTTCATTGAGAATTAAATGATTTCCGTCTGGTTGTAGAGAAATAAAATCAGGTTTTTGTGTGACAGTCGGAAGTGATAATTTTAAATCTTTGATAATGTCAGGTCTTAACGTTCCACCTGTTTGAACAGAATCGACAGTGAAATTTTCGCCGAAGGATTCAGTCACCACAGAACCGCCAATAATAGAACGACGTTCAAGGACTAAAACTTTTTTGCCTTGCTTGGCAAGATATGCGGCGGCGACTAAACCGTTATGTCCCGTGCCAATGATGATAGTGTTGTAATGATTTGTCATAATAATTTCTCTTACCTTTTCACAATTGATTTATATAGAAAACTATTCTGAATAAGTATTTACACTTGATGAGTTTTGTATATCTATTGAAGGCGAGTTCTTAATGAGTAAAGAGACAAAAAATGAAACAATTCCCATGCCTATGATGGAAAATCCGATTAGTTTTAGAAATTCAGGGGAAGCAAGAACAAATGGGATCATTAATGCTGCAGGAACTAAAGGTAATGGACCAAGTAATGGTAATGGCACAGGAGAAGGCGCTAAGAATAATGTATTAAGAATAACAAAAAGAATCCTTTTTATTGCGATTGATAGGGATAGACGATTAATAACCATCATCTCAATCCAAAACGCTGGCAATAAAATTAAAACTCCATATAACAAAAGTAATGCCAATCCAAACATCGCTGATTCAACACGATTGAGAGTTGGGTTGGGAGCATGTTGTGCATTGAACATTTCTGGTGTAAGAATCTTTCTACCAGGATGATTTGGATCATTTGTCCACGTGAGTTCAAGACCTGTTGACTGTAGTGCATTTATGAATGATTGATATTCAGCAAGCCCGCTTTCATCGAAGTAAATGTTGTTCCATTGATAAAAGTGTACCCAAACAGCCATCTTTCTATATTCTTCATCATCTTCTTGATTGTATGAAACGGTAAAGTCATCCTTCTTGTATGTCCATTCAACATGTCCATCGTTTGGCTGTTTGACATAACCAAGGGATAAAATTAAAGATTCCACTTGTTTTACTATTTGGTCAGTGGTTTTTCTATTTGTTGTAGTTAATAGTTGAACATTTGCATGTGGAATTGCTGTTACGCCTGCTCCACGCCCATATAAACTCATTGTGAAACAGCATGATAGAAACACACCTACAAGCCAGATCAATATTTTGTGACCGATTTTCATGTTGCCTCGTTAATTAATAAGGTATTAAGAAGTTTAATGCAAATGTTTGAGATGAAATAAAAGTTTATTGAAACAGAATCAACTATCCCTTAAGAGCGAAGCGGGTTTTGGTCTCGATACGCCGCAAAGAACAAGAATGCGGCTACTCGACCACCGTCAATCGTCTACGGTCTATCGTCCTCTTAAACTCCATCCTTAAGAATCTCCTTCGCCGCCAACATCCCAGCCGCGCCCATCACGCCGCCACCTGGATGCGCGCCTGCTGCGCCGAAATAATATCCTTTGAGTGGTGTGCGGAAATCTGCCCATTGTGGTGTGGGGCGTAGGAAAAAGATTTGATGCAACAGCAATTCGCCGTGAAAAATATTTCCGCCCGTGATGCCCGCGATGCGTTCGATATCCTTTGGCGAAATCACTTGCATGCCCACAATACATTTGCGAATGTTCGGTGCATATTGCTCGATGGTTGAAATCACGGCTTCACCAAGTTGATCGCGTTTCGCATCGTCCCAACCGCCTTCAATATCATACGGCGCATATTGCACAAAACACGAAAGCACATGTTGCCCAGGCGGTGCCATATCGGGGTCAATTATCGAAGGGAAAATCATATCGAGATACGGACGTTTCGAAATTTGCCCATACTTCGCATCGTCATACGCGCGTTCAATATAATCAATGCTTGGGCTGATCGAAACCGCGCCGCGATGCAAAACCGAATCATGACCTTTACCTTCAAACGGCAACGCCGTAAAGTTTGGCAATTCACTCAATGCGATATTCACTTTGCCCGACGAGCCGCGTGTGCGGAAGTTTTGAATCGATGTGACAAAATCATCAGGCAAATATTTTTGCTCCACGAATTGCAGGAATGTTCTTTTTGGATCAGCGGCAGACATGACGACTTTGGATTGAATCTCATCGCCATTTTCCAGGATGACGCCCACTGCGCTTCCATTCTTGACCTTGACCTGATTCACTGAACAATTGACTCTTATCTCAACCCCAAGCGCTTGCGCCGCGTTAAGAATGGAGCCGCTGACTCCGCCAGAACCATTTTTAGCAAAACCCCACGCGCGAAACGCGCCGTCAATTTCGCCCATGTAATGATGAAGCAATACATACGCCGTGCCAGGTGAACGTGGACCTAAAAACGTACCGATAATTCCACTGGCAGCTTTCGTGCCTTTGAGTGCATCGGTCTCAAACCATTCTTCCAATAAATCTGCAGATGATTGCGTGGCAAGTTTGGCAATTGTATAAAGTTCTTTTTCAGAAAGGCTTGTCGCAAATTGACCAACTTTTAATAAACCAAGCATATCGCGGATACTTAATGATGATGGGTCTGGTGGAATCAAATTGATAATCGGTTTAATCGCCTTTGCGGCACGTGCCATGACTCGAGCATATTCATCATACGCTTCTGCATCTTTGGGTGAATGACGATACAACTCACGACGAGTCAAATCGTGATCATCCCACGCGGCGAGATAATCTCCGTTTTCCATTGGCGTAAACGTACTTGGCAATGGCAGAATCTTTAATCCATGCTTGGGCAATTCCAAATCACGGATAATCTCTGGGCGCAACAAACTCACTACATACGAAAACTCCGTGAACTTAAACCCAGGGAAAATTTCTTCTGTCACCGCCGCCCCGCCGACAATGTGTCTGCGTTCGAGCACGACAACTTTCTTGCCTGCTCTTGCTAAATATGCCGCGGCGACTAAGCCGTTATGTCCGCCCCCGATAATAATTGCGTCATATTGATTAGATGTCATAAATGATTCCTTATAATTTTCTAAAAAAGATTGTCTTGAATGTAAAACAAAAAATTAGTATAATGAGAGTATAAAAGCCGAAAGGCTTCTCCCACCCCATGAAAGGTTGCCTTTATTGGCAGCCCCGCCCCGTCTGGAAGTGATGACGACAAGGCTAGTGGGGTGGGTTGCTTTTAAGGGTGATACTCTAGGATATTAATAAATTTCTTTTCAATCATATCAAAGGCATCTGAGTCATGTTGAGCATCTCGTCGAAAGACAGCCCCAGCAACCAAATCTGCTACTTGAATCAGAGGTTCACTTTTGGAGCGTTTTGTCAGCACACGGCTAAAATGGCGAGGAATATTTCGTCTTTTCATATAACGTCGAAATTCCAAAGGCAAATCAGGTTCACCGCCAAATTCATCTAATATTAAAGTAGCCTTTTCTCGTTTTTCAGATGGAATCGTTTGAAGCAATTCAGTAATACAAAATAAATAAAAATCAAGCCGACGCATTACACTGAACGGCATAGATAAAGTTGTTTTATCTACAACCAATGCCCATGCTTCAAAATCAGAATTTTGTAGAACTTGAAAAATTCTTTGACGTAGGGCCGCAGATGCGATGTCATTAAAACGAAATTCATAAGAAACTGATAAACCAAACTCTTTTCTTACATCTGATAAAGATTGGCGAAGATTCTCTGGTTGATTTGTAGCAATCACAGCCATTACAAAATAACGAGATGCACCTTTACTAAAATTAAAACTGACATCACCTGATTCATCACCTGCAAAAGTAATTGTTAGCATTTCTCTGCTCTCTTACTTTTTCTTCCACTCAGGTTCATAAAACGGCAACTTGACCACCTTCGCAGGTGCATGTTGACGATGATGTTCGACTGTGATTTCCATTCTTACATCTGTACCCACTTCAAAATATGGCTTCTGCAAATGTGCCAATGCAATATATTTTTTCAATAGAGGCGACCATGTTGAAGTAGAGGCATACCCAACTTGTACGTTGCCAGAAAGAATCGGCAAACTTCCACGAACAGCCATGCCTGGAATTTGTGGTGGCAAGCCAACTTGCTTAAATAGTTTTTCCATGCCCACCCAATCTACTTCCAAGCCGACCATTTTCCATACAGAACCTTCGCGCTTTTCTTTTTCTAAAGCACGTCTTCCAACAAAATAACCTTGTTTATCAAGGGCAACTGTCCAATCAAGACCTAATTCAAATGGAGATGATTTTTGTGGCTCAATCCAAGCATGAGTTGCGGATGTGTAATCTACATCGAGCATGAACAAACCTGCTTCCACACGTGCCATGTCCATGGCGAGAATGCCAACAGGTGTAATGCCATAGTCCGCGCCTGCTTCCATCAATGTATCCCAAATCTTTAACGCATCTTTGTTATCCATCCAAATTTCATAACCGAGGTCACCTGTATAACCAGTTCTTGAAATTGTGACTTCGATTCCCTTAATTTTATTTTTCATCAAACGGAAATATTTCAGTTCATCTACTGGACTTTCAGTCACTTTATTCAAAACTTTTCTTGTATTCGGACCTTGAAAACTAAGTGCCGCAACTTCATCAGTGACTTCAGTGATTTCCACTTCCATGCCAACCGCATTCATGGATAACCAACGTAAGTTTGGTTCTGCGGCAGTTAAACGAAATGTGGTTTCATCTAATCGAGAAACAGTTCCATCGTCAATCATCTTGCCTTCTTCGTCACACCAACCTGTATAAGCGACTTGTCCCACTTTCATTTTGTGAATGTCTCTGGTGGTGACGCGATGTAATAAATTCGCCGCATCTTTGCCTTTGATAATGTATTTAATCAATGGCGAGACATCAATCAACGCTGCAGCATTGCGGATTGCCCAATATTCGCGGTCAAGCACATGCTCATACGAGCCGACGACAAAATATCCCGCCCACTTGCGCCAATTTTGTGGTTGGCATAACGCGGATGTTCTTTCATGGAATGGTGTGGTTTTGAGATTGAACATAAAATTCCTTAACTATGGTGTTGGAGTCACTTCAATTAATTTATACCCGTTAAGACGGTAAGCATCAAATTCATCTGAGAAAGCAGATACACTTATTTTGTAGACATCATAAAAAGCAGTATTAAAACTTTTGCCTTTTGTCATTTCTGTGAGAACATCTAAAGCTTTTTTATAATTACCTTCGTATTTTTGAGCAAGGAGGTCAAAGACTAGTTGAGATTGTACATAAATGCAATTTTCGCCTGCTCTTAAATTAGCGAGTTTATCTTTGCAACCAGATGTATCTTCAAAAGATTTTGGAAACCCCCATTCTTGTATAAAGTTATCAGCAAAATATTCTGCAACACCATGCCCATACCAGTCGGGGATTTGCCATCGTTTTTGGCAACTACCTAAAATATTGATTTCAACTGCCTGAGTAATTTCGTGAGTAATAGCAGCGGCTCTATCAACGGGCCTTACTTTTCGCCATTCATTATTTAGAAGATTAGTCAAAAGAAAGACTGCCCCTCTAGTACCTTGAGCTTGAAATCCTCTTTCTGTCCAAAGTTGAAAAATAATTTCTTTAGAATCAGGATTACAGCCAGCTTGTTTTGCCCAATCATATGCAAACTCTGTAACAGCTTCTGGCGTAGCAAATACATTCACTTGTACTTTGCCTGTTGGATATCCTATAATTCTGAATTGTTCTTCTGCTAATTTGCTGTATTTAATAATATCTTCACAATCGCCATCCTGCATTGGTTCATGAAATACAACAGTTACTTCTCCAAAAATTACAGGTTGAGAGGGGCATGGAATTAAAGTCGCTGTTGGGGTTAGAGTTGGTCGTGGAGTTAGTGTGGCTGTTGGAGTTGATGTGCTTGCTATTAGTGTTGGTATATCTTCAATTTCAGATGAAATTTGTGGCGAACAAGAAGATAAAAGAATAATAAAAAGTAAAAATGTGATTAACTTTTTCATAACTTATCTCCTCGTGAAAATTACTTATTAGAATATTCCGCTGGTGCAAAGAAAACTAAAATTGTTATTTCTTTTTCAATAGAATGAAAGCAATGTTCTATGTTTTTTCCCACATACACAATTGACCCTGCTTTCACATCACGGTCTTCATCCGCAACTTTGATTTTCCCTTTCCCACTGACTACATAATACACTTCATCTTCCGTGTGCGGACTTTGAAAGTCAACTCCGTTAGCAGGGAGAACATAAAGCCCCATGCTGAGGTCTGGGACTTTGAGAAATTCAAGATAGGCTTGATTGCTTGATTCTCTTTGTGAAATGAGGTGAGCGAGTTCGTAGGCTTGCATGATTATTGCCTTCCCCCCTCTCCTACAGGAGAGGGCAGGGGTGAGGTCAGAAATTATATATAATTTTACCCGCCTTGTTCAAAATCAAAAAGAAGCAAAATTAATACAAAACATCAGGCAATTTTTGCCTGATGTTTTATATCTTTATGAATTACCGCAAGGTACTCAAAAATACACTATCCGTCATTGCGAGCGGAGCGAAGCAATCCCCAACATAATGTACTCTTACAATTAGATCTGAGATTGCTTCGTCAGGCTAAAGCCTTCCTCGCAATGACGAAAAAGTTTTTGATATAAGTTCTAACGAATAGACGCGAGAAAATCCATCAGCAATTGCTCATCCCAACCTGAGATGTGACCTTGTGCCATAAAGAGTGTTGGTCTGAGATTGCCTTGAAACACAGCCGTCCACTGACGCATTTTCGCATCTTCACTAACGGTGATGGTTGTTACTTCACCTTTGATAGTGGTTTCAAATGAACCAACGATTGGCAAATTGACTCCAGGCTGACCACCTTGCTGTTGTGCGGCATTTCTTAATTCTTCTTCCATTTTTTTATTATCACCAATTGTCACCCCGCTATATTGCACGAGCATAATGCTCGGTAAATAGCCATTCTTTTCAGGGACAATGGAGACCATATCATAAAAAAGGATAGACATGCCCGCCGCTAACTCATACTCTGGTGGCAAATCAAAGGTGGCAATATTTTCTCGTACTTGTGATACTTCTGAAGGCTCAATATTAATTCTTTTATCCACTTCTTTACTTAATCCCCAAATTACAAACCCTGCCATGAGAGTCACAAAACAACACAATACAAGAATTATCCCAATGGTAATGATTGTTCTTTTGGTGTTTTCGTTCATAGCAATCTCCAAGAATTATTTCAGATTATATTTGATTCAACCTAAGTGCCACCATTTCATTCCAAACCAAAATTGCCAATAGAAAAACATAAAACGCCGCGCCTTTAAGTGCAAAGGCTGGAGCGGCTAAACATAAAGTTAACCAAGTATAAAGAGATAAACTTTTCCATTTGTCATCAATGCGAAATGCAAAACCTAAGATAATCATAGCGGGGAATAATGTTAAACCAAGCAAAACAAAAGATAAATCATGTAAACGTCCATGCCAAGTGGATGGAGTTTCTCGAATGGTGGGGTCTGTGGTGAAGGCTAACATCGCAAGCGCAATGCCAGCACATGCTAAAAGGGTAGCACCAAGTCGAGATGCGAAAGCAGGCTTCAAGTCAAGAAAGAGGCGATAAGCAAGGAGAGTCATAATTAATCCGCTGATGATAAATGTCGCGGTGATTATCCAGCCGAATCTTCCAAGTGCTAAGCCACTGGGCCAATCAAAAGTTGGGTCGTTGATTGGATGCCAGCCTAATGAAAGTAAAAAATCATATTCAACGATTGTGAGAATCGTTAGCACGCTTGCAAATAAAATGGGACCCAATAAAATTATTTTTTTCATGTAACAATCATAACAGTATACCGGAGTGCGTCGCGCTTGGTGATGAAGATACATTTGCATTTATTTAGCGCGACGCACCCTCATCATTAAATAATAACAGCCCCGTAAACGAGGCTGTCTTTTTCTTTACAAGTTCAGGGCTGGAATTTTTTTTTAGTTATCGTTACGTCTATCGCCGTTACGATTTCGATTTCCGAAATTTCGTTTTGGGCGTTCTTCGCGGGGTTTGGCAACATTGACAGTAATAGCCCGCCCCATAAAATCTTTACCATGCAACATGCTGATGGCTTTTTGCGCTTCATCGGATGTTTCCATTTCAACGAAACCAAATCCTTTTGCGCGTCCCGTTGCACGGTCTGTAATCAATGCAACAGATTTGACGTTTCCAGCCTGACTAAAGTGCTCCTTAATTTGCTCTTCTGTCGCGGCGTACGGTAGGTTGCCTACATATAACCTAGTTTCCATCTCTTCTCCATTTTGTTGTGACGCTCCAGCCCGAACGACGATTAAAGTGTATCATGTTTTTTTATTTGATAAAGAACCGCCCTTCGATGAACTCAGGACATCGCTTCTTGCTTGACTTCAACTTGATTCTAAAAAACAAACGGAATCATCGCCCTGACCTGTTTCGGAAAATCTGCGAATTTTTCACGATACCATTTCAATGTCACCAAACTTCTGGCACATAAATACGCAATAATCATTCCTAAAACAAGCAAAGCACCCAAATGACGAGAAAATAAAAAGATTCCAAGCCACGTGAAAACTTCAAATAAATAATGCGGGCAAACCACGTATTTGAATAATCCACCTTTGGGAATGACATACGCAAGTGAATCTTTTCTCAAATCTGCTAGAATTTTGTGGTGAACAAAATTTCCGATATTGCCTACAATGTAGAAAACAAATCCAAGCATGAATAAGACATCAATTGAATGTAGAGGGTTACGATTTAAATATCCAATAAAAAATGAAGCGAAAGAATAAAAGAAAGCAATTGAAATCGTGGTGCTTAATCCAGTTGGACCTGAATACTTGTGCAGAAATAATGATTCCAAAACGCGTTTCGTAAAATGTAATCCAATCGATGCGATGACAATCCATTGAATTAAACTCGCATTTTCTAAATAATCTCTTGCTGAAAAATACAAAGCCACGATGGGTGAGAAATATAAAATGAACATCCCCAAGCGTGTAGGGATTCCACTATCAGTGCGGAATTTGCTATATTTCAATAATCCATTGCCATAATAAATGGCAGGCGCTGTGACGATTGCACCAATTACGAGAATGCTATAAAAAATAATATTGGAGTTTGTCCATTCGGGGAAAATCATAGTGAGTAAATTATAATGTCTTTGTAAGCAATAACAGGGTGCGACGCACTCTTACACAGGAGAATAGATATGACCTACACAAACATCCTAACCGAAACACGCGGGAAAGTTGGCTTGATTCAATTGAATCGTCCGCAAGCCATGAATGCCTTTAACTTAGCAATGCTCACAGAAGTATTTGATGCTTTGGAAGCATTTGATAAAAATGAATCAGTTGGTGCTATTGTGGTCACAGGCAATGAAAAAGCCTTCGCCGCTGGAGCAGACATTAAAGAAATGGCTGACCAATCTTATGTTGAGATGTTCACAAGCGGACATGTTGAAATTTGGGATAGGATTCGCAATATCAAAAAACCTGTTATTGCGGCAGTCTCTGGTTATGCGTTAGGTGGCGGATGTGAATTTGCAATATCTTGTGACATGATTATTGCTAGTGAATCTGCAAAATTTGGTCAGCCTGAAATTACGATTGGAGTTATCCCCGGTGCTGGTGGCACACAAAGACTCGCTCGCGTACTCGGAAAATATTTGACCATGGAAATGGTGATTAACAATCGCACACTTTCTGCAAGTGAAGCATTGCAATTTGGTTTAGCCAATCGCGTTGTGCCTGTGGAAGGTTATCTAGATTCCGCGATTGCATTTGCAGAAGAAATTGCATCGCGTGCTCCAATCGCAGTCCGCATGGCAAAAGATGCAGTCAATGCCGCGTTTGAAACTACATTAACCGAAGGCTTGAAAGTGGAGAAGCGAAATTTTTATCCGCTGTTTGCAACGGAAGACCAAAAAGAAGGCATGAAAGCATTTGTTGAAAAAAGAAAAGCAGATTGGAAGGGGAAGTAATTTTTGCTCGATTTGTTGGCGTGCAAAAGAGATTGCTATTCACACGCTTTTGATTCTTGTTGGATTGGCAACCCAAACGCTTCATAGACTGGGACTCCATCCCATTCACTTGGAATTTTTAATCCCAAAGCATAGGCGGCAGTGGCGGCGGTATCTACTGTATTAATTTTAGACATTAATTGTTTCGGCTGAATGCCTGCACCAGAAGCAATCCATGGAATGGTCATATCTTCTGGATAGCCAGAGGTATGCGAGTTACCTAACCCGCCATGGTCAGCAGTAATGATGATAAGCGTTTCGTCTCTGATACCTCTTGAATCTAATTCGGCAAGAATCTTTTCAATGGCTTGGTCAGCACGGAAGATGACACTTAATTGCTCGCTTGATAACCATCCATACACATGCCCCATATCATCAGTTGTGGCGAAATGAATAAATAACAAACGAAAATCAGCGGGGAAATTATTTAATAAATTTTCTGTCACAATTAAATCACGGTCATTGATAAATTGATAAACATCAGTGCTAGCAGGTTCCGTGATTTGGCGAAGTTTTTCTTTACCGACAAACATCGCGGTTTGCATCCCTGCCGCATGAGCAAGGTCAAATATATCTGTGCCGAGCGCGAAACCATTTTCGGGAAGATAATCATTCCAATTTACACCATGTTTATCTAAACACATTCCAGTTAACATAGAAGCATGAGCAGGTAATGTGGCGCTGAGTCGAATCGTTTTTGCATTTAATGAATAAGCCGATGATTCCATTAACTTCATCAAAGTTGGCATGGGCGCAAGTGAAATAGCATCGGGGCGTAAACCATCAATAGAAAGAATCAACACGCGGCGAGCAAGCGGCGTTGGTGTCCCCAAAGGGGATGCTATAGATGTAAAAGTCGGTTGAGGGGATGGCGTTTGTGTAAGTGTGGATGTCGGTATAAAAGCGGGCGTTGGGATTAAGATAATATTTGTAGATTGGCACGCAAATAGAAATAAAAAAAGAAGCGGTAAAATTTTTTTCATCTATTGCATGAATAAAAATATAGTCACACCTAATGCAATACATCCAACTACTAAACCAATTGCAATAAAAAACCATGTGGCAATGCTTGGACCTTTATCTTCTTGGATAACTGGATTGTACTCGCGCGAGACGAATGGTTTGGATTGAAGATACGCTTCGTTATGGATGTGATGCCTGCGATTGTGTTCCTCAGCCGTTTCTTGCGGGACAATGCCCATGCCCGCCATTTGATTGAACGCTGTTGAAACCTTTGCTTGCACATCGGTTGGCAGTTGATTGAAATTATCGTAAGTATTGCCGTTGAAATTAATTGTGCTAGCAGTGGTGTAAATGTTAGAAATATTTTTTACAATATCGCCTTCTAAAAAATCAGGAATGCCATTGCCATTTTTATCTATCATCATATCCGCAATTTGCTGATAGGCTTGGCGCATTTCGAGGGGCATTTCTTCAAGGCTGTTGTATGTCTTTCCGTTGAAATGAATTTGAGGCATGGGATTGTCTCCTTTGTTAACTTATACAATCATAAAACAATATCATAAAACAATATCATAAAAATTATGATATCAACTTCGCAAACGCTCGTACTGGAAATGTGCCTGCCCCTTTGAACTTCGGCGGAACAGCAGTGAAAGTAAAACCTTCGTCTAGGACATTTTTTAAATTACATAAATGTTCAGCAATTAAAATATTCGCTTTTAATAATGTTGAATGAACGGGTCTTGTTCCAGCGCCTGTGAAATCAATATTGTGCGAATCGATTCCAACTAACTTGACACCACAATCACGCAAATAGATTGCCGCATCTTCTGATAAGTATGGATGATTTTCAAAGTATTTATCTGTCGCCCAATGTTCATCCCAACCGGTGTGGACTAAAACTGCACGATTGCGAAGTTCTTTGTTTTTGAAAGCTTCGGCAGTGATGGCTAAGCCATTTTTATAATTTGCGCGGATGACAATGCCTTCAATATCTACAAAACTTTCCAAATCCACTTCGGATAAATCTTTGCCGTCTTCATATCTATGAAATGGACAATCAATATATGTGCCTGTATTCGTGACCATTTCAATTTTGCCAATTTGAAACTCTGTACCTTCGGCATAGCGACTGCGAGAATCTTCTCGGCTGAGATAATCACAAATGATTGGAGCAGGTAAACCTTTATATGTAATCAAGCCATCGTAAATCACATGACTCAGATCAATATAAGATGAATCTATTTCTGCATTAATGGGTTGACGCTTATGTTTTTCAATGATGATTTCTTTATTGAGAATACGAACATTTCCGACCATTAACAATTGCATGTCTTTAACGATGTAGTCTGCTAGTTCTTTATCGGAAATATCATCACCATCAATATCCAAGCGGAAATCTTGACCCTGAATCCCGCCACCATTTGTGAAGTCAATTTCAAAATCAAATTTGACGCGTTTGTTCATAAATTTTCCTCATGCTTTTGCTATGCTTGGGGCTTAGCCCCAAGCATAGCAAATTATATAAATAAATTTCTCACATCATCTACAGGAATAATACAAGGCTCATCTAAATAATAAAATCTTGCACTTGACCAAGGATATTCTTCGGGAGTATTTGCCAATTTCCATTTCGGACGACATGGGTTGTAATGAATATACTCCATTTTCTGTTGAAGAAAATCCTGTGAGAAAATATCTCTCGCATCAAATCCATCTTCCCAAACTTTATACTCTTGATCTGTATGTTGATTCAAACCGTGTAGCATTTCCAGTTTAGCTTTTTGTCCTTTTGCCTTGAATTGGCTAATGATTTGTCTTGCAGTATGCCTTTTGAAATCTCTCATTGCATCAGAAGGTGTATATTTCTCACTAAATCTACTAATTATATGGATATGATTCGGCATAATTACAAAACAAAATAATTCCATTTGCCTATTGGTTTGAAGAAAATGTAAACTATCTAGAATAATGCGAATAATTGATTCGTCTTTGAAAATATGAATATGCTGTTCAACAGTTGTTGTAACAAAATATAAATAATTAGGGTTGAAATTTGGCTTAACAGGCATATATTCTTTTGCTTGCTCTCATTGGGGCTAAGCCCCGATGAGAGCAATTATTGCATTTCTTCCCATTCAGCCAACTTGACATCCATCTCTTTTTGTACGCGCTCATATTCCTTGCTGATTTTCACTACATCATCAGGCTTGAGCATGGGGCTTTCCAATTGAAAACCTAAATTTGCCAAAGTAGATTCTAACTCAGCAATTTGATTTTCTAATTCTTGCACTTTCGCAATCTTTCTTCTTTCTTCTTTC
>JAEURH010000059.1:256-21979 GCA_016789365.1 Anaerolineales bacterium | reverse complement strand
CACGCGTATTTTTTAATCAATTAGCGAAAATCCGCGTAACTTGTACTGAGCCTGTCGAAGTATTCGTGGCTACTTAACCAAATGACCTTGTGCTTCAGCTTGATTCAAAACCGAAAGAATCGTTTGCACCAAATCCCGTGCCGCAGATTCGCTTAATTCCACAGCCACACGTTGATTTTCATTCACAAAATCAATATTCAATGTGTGTTCATACGGCGCATGGAATGGGTGGTCAAAAGATACATTGGCTTGCTCTAACTGAATCCACTCATTATTATGTTTTCCACTGCCGTCAATTTTGACTGATTGTGTAATCATTGTGCACATAATTATTCTCCTATTAATTACCGCTCTTGTAGGGTCTGTGACCCTACAACTATTTGTAAAATACGGCGGTCACAGACCGCCTTTGAGCGAGCATTAACTTAAATTCTTTTCCAAAAATGCAAAGATTTTCTTCCAACCATCTAATGTCTGCTCTACACGATAAGCAGGGCGGTGATAATAAAAGAATCCATGACCCGCATTTGGATACATGTGAAATTCATAATTCTTGCCATGTTTCTTTAATTCTTCTTCATGAATTTTGACTTGCTCAGGGCTTGGACTTGTATCTTCCTCACCAAATAAACCTAAAATCGGACAAGATAAATCTTTTGTATATTCATGCGGCGAGACAGGCATTTTGGGATTTACTTTTTCCATCACAACATTTCCACCCCAACAATCTACGATTGCATCAAATCCTTTTACACGACAAGCGGCTAAGTAAGCATGTCGCCCACCTGAGCATGTACCAAAGACTCCAACTTTGCCATTGCTTTCTTTTAATGCACGCACATATTTCATTGCGCCTTCTAAATCACCAACAGCTTGGTCATCGGCAATGCCACCATCCGCACGGACTTTTGCCGCCACATCTTCTGGTGTGCCATGCCCAGAACGAAAATATAAATTTGGTGAAATGGCAATATAACCATGCAAAGCAAATTTATATGTTGCTTCACGATACCATTCATCCCACCCAGGCATGTGATGTGCTAAAACAACGGCTGGTGATTTTTCTTTGCCTAATGGAATTGCAAGATAGGCATTGATTTCATCACCATTTGCGCCTTTCATCGTCACTGTTTCAGCGTGCACACCTTCATACATATCCGTTGTGTACATAAGGTCTCCTTGAATATACATGTCGTTGCGAGCCGCGCTCTTGGTTTTAGCGGCGAAGCAATCTCCAACTTAATAAGGAGATTGCTTCGGACGAAGAACAAGAACGTCCTCGCAATGACATAATGTAATTAAAACTTAATCGGCAAATCAGTTAAACCACGAATCACAAAACCTTTTGAAAATACTGCATCACCATTTGATTGTAAATTTGACAAACGATTAAACAAAACGCTAAACAAAACTTGTAATTCTAACCTTGCTAATGGTGCACCCAAACAATAATGCGTGCCGAGACCAAACGTCAGCAAAGGATTATCTTCCCGCGACAGAATCAGCTCTCCCGCACGGTCGAAGCGTTTTTCATCATGATTGCCAGAGATATAAAATAATCCAACTTCTTCACCGCGCTTAAGTTGCACGCCGTTAATTTCCATATCTTCCAAAACATATCTTTCAAACATTGGAAGCGGAGTTTCATACCGAAGCATTTCATCTACTGCTGTTTTGATGAGGCTTTGATTATTTTGATGAACCGCCTCTTTCATGATTTCAAATTGATTCTGATTCTGAAACAGTGACATTAACCCCAGCGCCGAACCATTGACCGTTGCTTCATGCCCCGCATTCAAAAGAAAAATTGCAGTGGCGCGCATTTCGTTTTCAGTTAATTTTTCGCCAGCACTTTCAACTTGCACTAAATCAGTAATCAAATCATCTTGTGGATTTTTTCTGCGTTCATTTGCAAGTTCGCCAATCAAATTCATAAAATCAATTGAGGCTTTATTGGCTTCATTGACTTGTTCATCGGTGTAACCAAGTTCATACATTTTGACAATTGCCCCAGACCACGGACGTAGCATGTCACGATGTTCTTCAGGAATGCCAAGCAAATCAGCAATCATAATCACGGGCAAAGGCTCGGCAATATCGCTGACGAAATTGCATTTGCCATTTTTTTCAACAACATCAATTAACTTGTGAGTTGTGGCTTCTAACTTCGCACGCAAACTTTCAACTTTTTTAGGCGTAAAAACTTTTGTAACCAACGCCCGAATGCGGCGGTGACTTTCGCCTTCCATATCCATAAACACATTATCTTGATAACTGCGCCAGCCCGCCAGTTTTGGGTCTGGTGGGGGCCAGCCAATTTCTTCACGCGAATAGCGATGAAGCATGGTTCGCCCAAGCCGTTTGTCTTTTAATAAAGACGAAATATCGGCATGAAGAAAAAAGAAAACTTTATCCCATGTTTCATCACGAAAAATGGGCATTTCTTTTCGCAATGTTTTTAATTGCTCATAAGGTTTGGCAATAAATTCGGGGTCGTTGATGTTGAGGTGGTGAGTGGGAAGTGACATAGGTCAATTATAAAACCAACAACCCAACGAAAGCAGGATTGTTGGGAATAAATTCTTTTGGGTTTTATGGCTCACGTAAAATAATCACAATCATAATCGCTTCGACAATTTTGGCAATTGGACCCACTGGCACAGTCCACTCGTTGCTCATAAATCCCCACACGAAATATAAAAGAATCGTGACTGCTGTGTAGATGATAAAAGTCCAACGGACTATTCTATGATATTGCTGAAACATGGGCAAATAAAAAGCGGCAACCAAAGCGAAGAATCCCAAGCCATTGAGGATGAATAAAATTCGAATGTCAGGATCTGCTATTGCACGTTGAAAATGAATCAAGGCGGTGATAATGGTTAAAATAATCAGAGCAATTTGTGGTATACGAAACCGAGTTTGTGCTTGCATGAAATTCTCCTGTATTGAATGGATTTGCTTACGAAAATAAAACCCCATTTTATGTTAGCAGTTGTGAATTAACTTGCCAATTTCGCTTTGAGATTTTTAAACGCCTTTTTCATAGAAGGATTACCAATCAGTGGATAAACAAAAAAAGTAAATCCAAACGCAATAAACGGATTTACATTTAATTTCATTGTGCGAGTGATTAATATCTTGTTTTCTTTTTCTACAAATGTAAAAGTATGAAACACATCTCCAAAATCAGGGTCGTTGGCAACAAAACCAAATTTGTGTGGTGATTGGTATTCTGTCACCCTTAATGTATTCGGTCTGTCTTTTTGAATCGCAACTTCACCTTTAGAAACGTATTCTTTTTCCACTTGAATCGGTTCAGATGAAACTGCTTCAATTTTTAATTCCCCGCCACTCCATTCAGGATGTTTGGTTAAGTCAGAGACATAATCAAATGCTTTTTGTAAATTTGTATTGATAAGGATTTTAACGGAACGAGTGAGGGTCGGCATGGGATTTATTTTAACTCATTGACCCCTCCCAGCCTCCCCTGAAGGGGAGGAGTTAAATCATCACGAAACAAACTCCCTCTCCATTTGGAGAGGGGCAGGGGGAGAGGTCATTTTGAAATCATTAATTTAATTTTCCCAACTACACCTTGAAGATTCTTTTCAATTTCATAATTCTTAAACCGAATAACTCTTAATCCCATTTCTTTCAATACTTTTTCGCGTTCAATATCATTCTCTTTTTGTTCTTGACCATCATGGACACTTCCATCTACTTCAATGACCAAATCTGCTTGATGACAATAAAAGTCAACAATGAAACCTGCAATGATTTGTTGTCTACGAAAATGTACACCCAATTTATTCGCACGGATTTCATTCCAAAGAATCTTTTCAGTAGGAGTCATTTCTCGGCGAAGTGCTTTCGCGCGTTCCAGTTTTTCTTTTGTGACTGGTTGACCTTGAACGATGTTTTTGATAGGCATGGCTTTTATTCTAACCCTTCTCCCTTCTCCCCTAAAGGGGAGATGCTGTTTTACCCCTCCTAGCCTCCCCTTCAGGGGAGGGACTGGTAGTTTTCTAATCAATGGTTATGTTTTGCAAACCAACCCCTCCCAACCTCCCCTTAAGGGGAGGAGCAAATACTTCACACAACAAACCCCCTCTCCTTTAGGAGAGGGCTGGGGAGAGGTCACTCTGCATTTCTTCTTTCTTGCCGAATAGAAAGTTCATAGAGACCTTATTAATTTAACGTAGATGATTACATATAAAACCTATAAGATGGTGCAATCTTAGCATCTTCATCTTCTGGAATATATTTTAGTATCTGACTGACTTCACGCGCCGCCCGAATAGTAATTGGATCACCACCATCAAATTGGGTTTGATTCCAATTCATTTTTGTAAGCGAAAGTATTTCTTGAGCAAGAAATTTTGCGGTTTGTTCAGTAGATTCGGTTCTAAAACATAATGAACGTGGAATATACATTCCAGGATAAGTCTCAAAGAAATTTACACTCCCTCGAGTGTAAAGTATATGATTTATCTCATCCAAACTTAAGAATGTCCCACGTAAGGGAGGATATGATCCTGTACGAAAAAGGCGTACTGAAGAGTGAATGGTGCTGATCAAATCAACCATATCAACTCTCATACTTTTAGACGCTTGTATAAATCCTTCTAGTTCATCTGGAGTGTAAGTTGAAGTCTTATGAATAACTATTCTTGCCGGTAAATTTTTATGCTCTGTGCGATAAGAATTTAATGCTGAAACAAGAAGATCAAAAGAAGCGTTTTGATCAAGATGGACTTGCCTGTCATCTTTAAGTACTTGTGCTTGCCCACCTCGAACAATAACACCTTCCCCTCGTTCATTAAATACTTGAGCTACACTTGTTAAGAGTTTTGAACCGTCAAGAGTCTTATAAAAGCTTATACCAACATAGCAAGTTGTGAAATCAGAAGGCATCCTTGTTAATCGCCAAGGAATACCTTTTGCTTTGTAATATAAGGCTGTATGAAAATTCCATGCTCGTGTGGCTTCATCTTGTGGTTTTCTGACCTGATCGCTTTTTCGTTTTTGCTTTCGACGCTTTGTGTCATCATAAGTTGACGGTATCACTAATTGAATTGGTACATTTAGACTCATTGACTTAGCTTTAAGTAAATCATGAAAATCAATCCTGCTTCTTCTTTTAGAGTGATTATTATCTTCATCAGTAGATTCAGAAGCTTCTAGTAAAGATTGAGGAACTGCACATACAAAAACATCTATTTTTGAGTTTTCAGCTAGATATTTAAATTCTTCAAAAAATAAATCAACTGAACTAGCAATGAACTCATTTCCACTTAATGTGCGTGATAGGTCTTTAAATGTTTGTGGTTTTATTACTCTGTGTAAACGATCATTTAAAGTAATGGTAGATTGAAAAGCTATATCAGGTCGAAAACCTGGAAATTTGGGAAATAAATTTGGTTGTTTACTTTCTTTGGCAGGTATTTCACCTTTACATTTTTCAAACCAATTACAAATCCCCTCAACAGATTCATTCGTTCCAACTATTCCTAGTCTAATTTCTTTAGGAGCTAGTGGACTAGAAAAATCTACAGTTCCATAGTTCATGATTCCAAATCGAATATCAACGTGTTTATCCACACCAAAATCCAGTTCGGGTTCAGGTAAAAAATCTATATTCATATGGAATTCTCATTCTCAAATAACAGTAATTGATTCTCTGGGGAGGTTGCAGTTTTGACTTCTTCTTCCTCTTCTTGTTTCAGCCAAGATTTATCATCTAAACCTGCATCAATTACAAATTTCTCTAATTCACCAAACTGTAAGTAAGGATAAGGTTGGTTAAATAAATCTGGTCTGTCTTGTAGATAATCAGCCCACATTACAACTTGCCCTAAAACGGCGGGGTTTCTTTCAAGCCGTTTAATTCCTATTAACTGATCTTCACGAAAAAGAAAAGTTCTATAACCATCTGATGTGAAATGATATGTGGGAGTGATTTCTAAATACCAAAGAGCATTGTACCGACAGAATTTTCCAAAAAAGGCTGAATGACGATAATGGCTGACCTGTGTAGGGTCTTTTGCTCTACGATAAACTTGAAAGACTGCTCTTTTTGTTTGTTGGATAAGACTTTTATACCTTAATTCTTTCGGTTTTAAATTTTTTGTTGCAATAAAATAAAAATACTCAAAGTCTTTATGATACCTTACATAGGGTTCTAGCTTTTGAGCAAGACTTAAGTTGAGCAAATTAATAAAATCGTTTTTTTTCTCAAGACTATCTGTCTCCGACCATTCGGTTGAATCAAACCCCTCTGCTTCAGTTGTACAAATTTTGTTCCAAGGAAATTCATTTAAATCCTGAAAGCTTATTATTTGCTTGTTTTTAAGAATCCACTCACCACCGATACTTGAATTTGTAAGTTTCTTTAATTCTTCCCATACAGATTTACGAGAGCGATAATTTGTTTCCGCAATATATAATTTCTCCCCAAAATATTTTATAGGAAGTAAATTACTGATGAGAGTTTCTGTTTTAGGTAAAGGAGAAAGATAAACCCCTGAATCATTAGGTTTTGCTATTTCAATTAATGCATTTCTGGCATTAACATCAAATCTATTTTTGTCTTTTTCGAAATGGATTTTGTTTGAAGCCCTTTTGTTTAAATCATTAAAATAATTTTTTATTGATACCCAATACGCTTCATTTGTTGCGGGCTTTGAACAGATAAGAATTACTGGAGCATTTCCGCCTAACCAGTAGTCTAAATCTTGTGTCTTACAATAATAATCAAAACCCTCAGTTGTTTCAGATATAAAATCAATTGATGTAGCTTTACTCTGTACTTGAATAATTAGATTCGTCATTTCCCCTGTTACTACATCTCGAATTTCGATAATTCCGTCAATTCCAGCTTCGAGACCTGTTGCATTCCAAACAAACCCCATTTCTCCGACAATGGAGTGAATTAAGGCTATTCCTCTATCTCCTGTAATATCTCTCTGACTTATTTTTTTTGGTGACATATATAACCCTTAATTAAGTATAGCACATCCATGTATACTCTTTAATTTCAAAAAACAAAATAAAAAACTTCTTTCATCACTTGGTATAATTCCCCAACTAAATTTTTCGGAGCAACCTCTCGCATGAAAAAACTTACAGGCAACCAAATCCGTCAGGACTTTATAGATTTCTTCGTGGAGCATGGTCATACCGCCGTGCCGTCCATGCCGCTTGTCCCTGGTGGAGATGGTACATTGCTTTTCACAAATTCTGGCATGGTGCAATTCAAAGATGTGTTTATTGGTACAGAAAAATATCCGTACTCCCGCGTCGTTGACTCACAAAAATGTATGCGTGTGGCTGGCAAACATAACGACCTTGAAGATGTTGGTCGTGATGATACCCATCACACCTTTTTTGAAATGCTTGGCAACTGGTCATTTGGTGACTATTACAAAGAAGAAGCCATTGCATGGTCTTGGCAATTGTTAACCGATGTGTGGGGTTTACCAAAAGATAAACTCTATGCTACTTGTTTTGAAGATGACAAAGGCAATGTGCCACGTGATGATGAAGCCGCAGAGATTTGGAAGAAACAACCTGGCTTTAATCCCGAACATGTTTTATTTTTTGGACGCAAAGAAAATTTTTGGCAAATGGCAGAGTTTGGTCCATGTGGTCCATGCTCTGAAATTCATATTGATTTAGGCGAAGAACGCGATAACTTACGCGGCACAGACCACGTCTGCGGAGTCAATGGTGAATGTACGCGCTTCCTCGAACTTTGGAATAATGTTTTTATTCAATACAATTTATTCCCCGATGGCAAACTCGAACCACTTCCACAAAAACATGTCGATACAGGCATGGGTTTTGAAAGAATTGTTTCTGTGTTGCAAGGTGTTGACTCGAATTACAAAACCGATTTATTCGCCGATTCATTAAATGTTTTGCGCAGTCTTACAGGTCACAGCGAAAAAGAAATGCTTGCAAATTTCACGCCGTATCGTGTTATCTGCGACCATGTTCGTTCCGCCGCGTTTTTAATTGCCGATGGTGTTGTGCCTGGCAATGCGGGTCGCAATTATGTTGCCCGCATGATTATCCGCCGCGCCGCACGTTTCGGTTCAAAGATAAATCTCAACGAGCCGTTTCTTGCAAAAGTTGCCGAAGCGGTGATTAATTATTACGGAGATTTTTATCCCGAACTTGAAAAAAGTAAGACTTCGATTCTGGAACATTTGACTCGAGAAGAAATCCGCTTCGCACGCACGGTGGAAGCTGGTACTGCTCATCTACAGAATCTACTCGTGGAACTTGAGTCTTCCAAATCAAAAATTCTTGATGGTCGCAAAGCCTTTGATTTGTATGCAACCTATGGTTTGCCATTTGAAATCTCAAGAGATATTGCTCGTGAACAAGGTCTTGATGTAGATGAAAAAGGATTCAACGAAGCCAAAGAGCAACACGCCAAAGCCTCTGGTGGTGGTAAAGCCATGGGTAAACTTGGTGGCGAAGATGCAGAATTTTATGCAAACATTTTGAAAGATTTGCAATCAAAAAATAAAATCGGCAAAAATGGTGTTGAGTACGACCCGTACACAAGTCCAAAAGTTGAGGGTGAAGTATTAACTATCGTTGTCAATGGTGAAGCGGTTGAGTCTGCTGAATTAGATGACCAAGTTGAAATCATCCTTCCCAAAACAGGTTTTTATATCGAATCTGGTGGTCAAGTAAATGATACTGGTTTCATTAAGTTTCTCCCCATGAATTCGAAGAATTCGGGGGGAGATAAAGAGGGGGGTTGGGAAATTGAAGTAAATGGAATGCGCCGTGCTTCTGCTGGCGTGATTGTTCATATTGGAACAGTCATTTCTGGTCATCCCAAAGTAGGTGATAAAGCCACTGCCGAAGTAGATTTGATTCGCCGACATGACATCATGCGAAATCATACTGCTACACATTTGCTTCATAAAGCGTTGCATGAAGTATTAAGTGACCAAGCCAAACAAGCAGGTTCACTCGTTGCGCCGACACATTTGCGTTTTGACTTCAACCATCCCGAAGCCATGACTCCCGAACAAATCGAACGAGTCGAGCGAATGGTCAATGAAGCCATTGCCTTAGATATGCCTGTTAAGAAAGAAATCAAATCATTGGATGAAGCCAAAAAAGAAGGTGCCATGGCTTTGTTCGGTGAAAAATATGGTGACACTGTTCGTACAATTTCAATTCTTAGCTCTTTGGGGTCTGAGACCCCAAAGGAGCAGAAATATTCTTACGAATTATGTGGTGGCACGCATTTAGATAGAACATCTGATGTTGGCACTTTCATCATCACAAGTGAAGGTTCTGTGGCTTCCAATGTTCGCCGCATTGAAGCGGTCACTGGGCGTGCGGCGTATGATTTGATAAATAAAAGATTCAAATTGCTAAAGAATTCTGCTTCTACTTTGAAATCATCTGTAGAAGAAGTGCCTGCAAAAATCGAATCACTGCAAGATGAAGTTGCTGAATTAAAGAAAGAACTTGTCAATTTACGAAATCAACAAGCATTATCGGCTTTCAGCAATCAGCTTTCAGCAGTTCAAGTTGTAAAAGATGTCAATGTGCTTGGGTTAGAAATTCCAGATTCAAATGTTGATACATTGAGAATGTTAGCAGATAAATTCCGTGAGAAATATCCAAAGAATGGAATTGCTGTTTTAGCAACTGGCTCCACTTTGATTGCAGTTGTGACAGAAGACCAAGTCAAAGCAGGAATCAAGGCTGGGGATTTGCTCACAGGCATCGGCGCGAAAGGAGGCGGACGACCAAATCTCGCACAAGGTAGTTTGCCTAATGGAAATGTCAAAGAGGCGTTGAGTCATTTATTAAAAGTTGTAGAAGAAAAATTGAAATAACAGAATGGCGGATATAAAATCCGCCATTTTTATTCACCAGATTCTGCACATCTGAATCCACGACTCAACCCTGCTGATTGCGGTTCATGTTTATAACGCCAAGTGACCAGGATTTCATTAGCACCAGCATCATAAGCACCACTTCGCATGGAACGTTCAAAGCCTGTTTCTGGACCCATTGGGTTAATCAAAGTTGTTTCTTGATAATAAGTATCGCTGTACCAATCGGCAACCCATTCGCGCACATTGCCGACCATATTCAATGCACCATACGGGCTTGCCCCAAGTTGATAACGATAGACCGAAACAGTTTCATCAATTAACGATTCGCTATAATTTGCCAAGCGTGGATTTGGCGCATCATTTCCCCAAGGGTATTTATATTTTTCTGTGCCGCGTGCCGCTTTTTCAAATTCTGCTTCAGTGGGCAATCTTCTGCTAGCCCAAGTGCAATATTCAACTGCTTGATACCAACTAACATATACCACAGGGTGGTTACGATATATCCAATTGCCATAATATTTATTCAGCCGAATGGTTGGTAAAGTACAGGCATTGTCTGCTACACATTTTGCATACATTGCGTTTGAGATTTCTGTTTGGTCCATCCAATACGCATCTAAATAAACTGTGTGCATAGGTGAATCTTCGTCAGGCTCGCCTTCTTTACCCATCAAAAATTCACCTTCAGGGACGAATAATTGAATCATTCCATCTTTTTCTGATGTCTTTTTATCAATGGGCGTAAAGGGAGATTTTTGCCCGATATTAAAAGATGCAATGTCATATCTTAAGCGTTGCATTGAAAATGTTCCGTTTTGAACATTTCGATAAGCGCGGATTACGATGTCTAAGTTCCAAACAATAATGCCAGTGATTAAGATGAAGAACAGAATTGTCATTGTGGAATAGATTTTTTTCATACATTAATTATAAAGTGATTGATAGTGTAATAAAAAATCGCCCCACGTTGAGGGCGATTTTTTATTGATTATTTATGGTTGTTTATATTTCCAATCTTGAATGCCCCAACTCATGCTACCCCATGTGTTAAGGGTATACCCTTCAAGGCTGTCGGCAATGCCGTAGCCATCTTGGAAGAGATACAAATATATTTGTGGTAAATCATCAATCACCGCCTGACCAACTTCGCAGTAGGCTTGTTGGCGTGTTTCAATATCAAAACTAGAACCAGCTAATTCTAACGCGGCATCCACTTGCGGGTTAATCCAGCGGAAGTAATTTCCGCCAATTGGGTTTTCAGCCGAAGGAATACGGGAGGAATGATAGGCATCAAAGTTATAGCCTTGTGGTTCGGTAGTGAAGCCGCGGTCAAAAATCAGCATGTCGTAATCGCCAATCATGCGTGGTGAATTATCTTCGTATGAGCCGAAGATGATGGAGAAATCATAATTTTGAATGCGGGCTTCAACGCCAACAGCGCGCAAGTTTTCAACAATAAATTCTTCGGTAAGTTGCAATGGGTCAAACGCGGTGTAACCTTGTAATTCAAGCGAGAGGCGAGTGCCGTCTTTGGCATACAACGCGCCTTTCGCCACACGGATGCCGTCACTGCCCAGCACCCAGCCCGCTTCATCTAAGAGGCGATTTGCTTCTTCCACATCATAACCATATTTACGCGGCAATTCGCATTCATACCAGCCATACGCAAATGGGTTAGTCGAATCGCTGACTGTGCCTTGCAGTACATCTTGTTGCAGGGATTGATAGTTAATGGCATGAGCAATTGCTTGGCGCACACGAATATCGCCCAAAATTGGATGCGGCGCAGAAGCGCTAGGGTCGCCGTCAAATGGTGCGCTTAAGTTGAAGTCAATTGACATGTTCCAAATGCCCGGAATCAAATATTGTTGGGCTTTGCCTTTCAACAACTCATCGTAATCCGCTTTGAACTCGCCAGGCCACAAATGATATTCTGCATCTCCATTTAACATCATGGCAGTTTGTGCGGCGGGTTCAGGCACAATTTCAAATACCACTTCATCTAAATAAGGTTTGCCCGCTTCAAAATAATTTGGGTTGCGTGTTAATGTAATGCGCTTGCCAGATTCCCAACTTTGAATCACAAACGGACCTGCCACCGCTATAGGCGTGCGATTCCAATCCCAACTTGTCATTTCCTCTGGCGCGCCAGTAGCATGACGTGGAAACAAACCATAAGCAAATTGGTCTAAGTAGCCTGGGTATGGGCTGGAGTAAGTAATTACAGTTGTTAAATCATCTGGTGTTTCAACATTGGCAATCAAATCAAAACCGCTTGTGCCAACCAACGCACCTGAATCAGGATTTGATAAAACCTCAATCGTAAAGCGCACATCGTCTGAGGTGAGCGGTTCACCGTCAGACCATTTCAAGCCTTCTTTTAACTTCCACGTTACTGTCAAATAATCTTCCGAAAGTCCACCGTTTTCTAACGTGGGAAGTTCTTGCGCTAGCACAGGCACAAAGTCGCCATCTTCATTAATTGTGACCAAGCCCGTCATCGTTGTTGCATCCGCTACCTGACGGACAATCGCCGCATCTGCCAGATAGTAATTCAGCGTGGTTGGTTCTTCTGGCAAAATTAAGACAACCGTTCCGCCTCCTGCTTGGGGGACGCTTGGTTCTTCAACCCCAGCATTTTCCCCACCCCCGCCACAGGCGCTTAATATCATACTTACCATTATCAATACAGCAAACAGTTTGAATTTCATATCTTCTCCTTTTTATTGTTTCTCCGTATGAATCACATACGGGTCAAACGCATCGCGTAAACCGTCACCGATGTAGTTAATTGCCATTACTGTAATAAAAATCATCACACCTGGGTAAAACGCCAACCACGGCGCGCGGAATACCTGATTTTGCGCCGTAGATAAAATACTCCCCCAAGTAGGTGTGGGCGGTTGCACACCAAAACCTAAATAACTTAAGCCTGATTCAGTGATGATTGCTGAAGCCATTTGCAATGTGCCACTGACCAAAATTGGACCGATACAATTTGGTAGGATGTGTTTCATAATAATTCTGGCACTACTTCCGCCCAATGCCACCGAAGCACTGACAAATTCCTTTTCGCGCAACACAAGGAACAATCCACGCACGAGGCGGGCGGGCCACATCCACGAAAGCGTGGCGATGATGATAATGACCACAAAGACACTGTTTTGTAAAATAAACAATTGTTGTTCGCGTAAAAAAGCACCGAGGATGATTAACACAAAAATTGTAGGGAAGGTTAAGAAGGCATCTGTTACGCGCATGAGAGCAGAATCAAGCCAGCCACCAAAATATCCGCTCAATGCGCCGACAATGACTCCCAGTAGGATAGAAAAAAACGTGGAGAACAAGCCGACTGTTAATGAGACGCGCCCTCCATATAAAATGCGAGAGAAAACATCTCGCCCTAATTCATCGGTGCCAAACCAATGTGTTGCGTTTGGTTGTTGAAAATTATTGGTTGGGTTTTGTTGCATGGGGCTAAAGCGAGTGAAATTTGCAAACACGCTTGCCAAAACAAGAATCGCCAGCACAGCAATGGCAAGGCTCGCCAATTTATGCTTGAAAAAACGGCGTGTGATTAATGCCGTCATACTTTGTTCGCGGATAGTTTGTAATTCATTCATATTTTATCTGCGGGTCAAGCCAGCCGTAAGCCAAGTCGGCGAGGATGTTGCAAACAATAATCAACACGGCGGTAATCATCACCACACCAAGCAAGACGGGGTAATCTCTACCTTTTGCCGCGTCCCAAAACAAACGCCCCATACCAGGCCAAGAAAAAATTGTTTCCACAAACAACGCGCCAGCGAATAGGCTGGGTAAATCTAAGGCGATTAAAGTCACCAACGGTAGAATTGCGTTTTGCAAAGCATGTTTGTAATATACCCAACGTTCGGTTAAGCCTTTGGCGCGCGCCGTGCGGATGTAATCTTGGTGCATTACGTCTAACATGCTAGAGCGTAAAAAACGCGAGTACCATGCAATCCACCCCAAACTTAAAGCAGTAACAGGCAAAACCAAATGCCAAAGTGTATCTAATATATCGCCTTCTTTGCCGCGCGTATTCATGCCACCGACTGGGAACAATGGCAAATCGGTGATTGGGTTTTTGAGCGTGACGTAAAAGATGATGATTAATCCTAACCCTAGCCAATAGACGGGAATGGCTTGCCCAATGAATGTAATGGTTGTGACTGCATAATCAAAAAACGAATAAGGTTTACGGGCAGACCAAATGCCGATTGGAACAGCAACCAACAAGGTGACAAGAAAAGAAGCGCCGACCAGAATCAAAGTGTTTGGGATTCTTTCAGCAATCATATCGGAAACAGGGCGGCGGAATTTTATCGATTCGCCTAAATCGCCTTGTAATAACCCGCCTAACCAGCGACCATATTGCACAGGCAGAGGGTCATTTAGCCCGAGTTTTTCTTCTATCGCTTCAATTTGTTCTTTAGAAATATTTGGATTACGGCGTGCGGCGGTTAATGGTCCACCTGGCGCGGCGCGCACCATTAGAAACAGCAAAATGCTGATAATGAACAAAATGGGGATAGTTTGTAAAACGCGCCTGAGTGCATAGGTTTGCATGGTTACGCCTCAAATGCAATTTTACCGTCAACAATCGTGAGGATGGGCTTGGCTTGCAAAATATCTTTTTTATCTAACGCAAACAAATCATGTGAGAATAAAACTAAATCTGCTAAATAGCCAACTTTGATTTGACCTTTTTCGTTTTCTTTGAACTCGGCATAGGCGGCATCGCGCGTGTAACCGATGATACATTCTTCAAGTGTTAACGTTTGGTCTGGGTCATTCGGTGACCATTTTTCGCGGTTCATGCCGACGTGTAAATTAATCATCACATCATACGGCGCGACGGGCCAATCACTACCAAAAGCAATATCGTTGCCCGCGTTTTTTATATCACGCCATGCAAAAGATAAATGCCATCTTTGCTTTCCGACTCGCGTGGGCCACACATCACCCTCGCCAATGCTAAACGGCGCATGGCTGGTTTGCATAGATGGAAGCACGCCCAATTGTTTGAAGCGCGGAATATCATCAGGATGAATAACTTCAATATGTTCCACACGATGACGGCTATCACGCTTCCCATTTGACTTTTGAATTGATTCGTAACCATCGAGCGTTCGCTTCACTGCGGCATCGCCACAACAATGGACAAATACCTGCAAGCCCATTTGGTCGCACAACTTTGCCATGCGCGTAAAATGTTCAAGTGAATAAATGCCATCAGGTTTTGCTTCTGCGTTATCAGCATACGGCTCAATGTTTAATGCAGTGTATGATTCCCAAACGCCATCCATAAAAAATTTTGCCGCGCCACCGCGTGCAAACTCGCCTTGCACTTTTGCCATTTCGGCGGCTTCACTTAACATTTCTTCTGTTGTCTCTGGCAAAATGTGATATGGCACATACACGCGCAAGGTCATTTCATTGGCATCTTCTAATGCGGCATAGACTGATAACTCTTGCATATCGCCATTCATATTGTGAACACTGGTAACACCTTTTGCATTAATATCTTTGATAGTTCTGAGCAATAATTCTCGTTTCCGTTCATCGCTCGGTTCGGGGATTAAATCGTCTACCAAGCCCATAGCGGTTTCACGCAATTCGCCAGTTGCAATTCCGTTTTCATCACGCACAATCACGCCGTTACCTGGCGCTTCGCCACTATTTAATATGCCTGCCATTTCTAATGCTTTGGTATTCGCCCAAGAGGTGTGACCATCATAGGCATTGATATACACGGGCTTATCTGGAATGATTTCATCCAATTCTTTGCGATTGTTGATAATGTTATATTTGATGCCGCGCCCTTCTACCCAAGCGTTGGTTTTGTTTTCTTTTTCAAACGTTTGCAATATATTTTTTACATCTTCTATATTTTGAGCGTCGTATAGTTGCGCACCACCCATAGAAATTGCCCCCCACAATAAATGAAAATGCGAATCAATGAAGCCTGCGGTGAGCGTGCGACCTTGCCCGTCAATCACTTTTGTCGCTGAGTCGATGTATGGGGTTACGTCACCAGTTTTCCCCGTAAAGACGATGCGATTGTCTTTTATCGCCACCGCCTCTGCCCATAGATTATCTTTATCACTTGTAAATACTTTTGCATTGGTAATTACTACATCGGCTGTTGAAGTCATTTCATTCTCCTGTGGCGTTTATTTCGCCTGAATATACTTTAAGCATAGCGGGCAGGTCAAGTACATCATCGTTTATAATCATTTTATGACCAAGCAAAAAGTTGTTGTGGCTATGTCTGGCGGCGTGGATTCATCTGTTGCGGCGGCGTTGCTCAAAGAGCAAGGCTATGATGTGACGGGTATGATGTTGCGCCTATGGAGTGAACCAGGCAAAGAAGACACAAACCGTTGTTGCACACCTGATTCGATGGCACAAGCAAGACGTGTGGCTGGGATTTTAGATATTCCATTTTATGTGATTGATGCAAAAGATGTTTTTCGAGAAACTGTTGTTGAATATTTTTTGAGTGGTTATGCTCATGGCGAAACCCCAAACCCTTGTTTAGTGTGTAATCAAAAAATTCGTTGGACGTTTTTGTTAAATCATGCACTTGCGTTAGGTGCGGAGTTTATGGCAACGGGACATTACGTTAGAATACAGAAGGCAGAAGACGGAAAGCAGAAATTACTTCGTGCAGTTGACCATTCCAAAGACCAATCTTACGTTTTGCATGTTTTGAAGCAAGAACAATTGAAACATGCTTTATTTCCAGTGGGTGATTATCCAAAACCTGAGATTCGTGCAATTGCTGAAAAATTTGGCTTGCCCACTGCTTCACGAAAAGATTCACAAGATTTATGTTTTTTGGCTGGCGAAGATTATCGAAACTTTTTACAAAGAAATGCGGCGGAGATTTTAACGCCTGGTGAAATTGCCATGCCTGATGGAAAAGTAATTGGCTCGCATACTGGATTAGCGAACTATACAATTGGTCAAAGAAAAGGATTGAACGTTCAATCGGCTGTGCCGTTGTATGTGATGAAAAAAGACGCTTCAAGCAACACACTGATAGTGGGTACTGAAACTCAACTTGGGACTACCGACTTAACCGTGCGTGATGTCAACTGGGTGAGTGGTGATGTCCCAACAGAATCATTTTATGCAGATGTGAAAATTCGCTACACGGCTAAAGAGGTCAAAGCGTGGGTAAATGTTGATGGAGAGAATCAAGTTCAAGTCAAGTTTGATGCGCCTGTGCGAGATGCGACTGCAGGTCAAGCCGCAGTGTTTTATCAAGATGATGTTTTAGTTGGTGGTGGAATTATTATTTAATATTTTGCGCGTAGTCAAGTTGGGTAAAAACCGAGGTGAAAATTTATTGCAAAACAAATAACAAATACTATTTTGCTTTTCCGCACATGTTTTTTCTTCACTTGCGTTCGGGTATAATATCTACTTTGGAGGCACTACGTAAATGGAAATTACTTGGTACGGACATTCTTGTTTTCGATTGACAGAACGAAGTTATGCAACAGTAGTTACTGACCCATTTGATAATAAAAAAGTGGGTTATAGCCCATTAAAACTGAAAGCGGAAATTGTAACCATTAGTCACGATGCGCCCGGGCATAACAATTTGGATGCTGTTAAAGGCACAACCCATACAATTGATGGTGCAGGTGAATTTGAAATCGGCGGCGTGTTTATTACGGCGGTACAAACTGCTGGAAGTGGCGGAAAGAAAAACAAAGACAAAGTTCGCAACACATTATATGTATTTGATTACGACGGAATCACTGTTGCTCATTTAGGCGATTTGCAAGAAGTGCCGACTCAAAGCGAAGTGGAGGCATTGGGTACAGTCAACGTGCTTCTCGTCCCGGTAGGAGGCGGAGGAAGTTTGAATGCCGCTAAAGCATCCGAAGTCGTCAGCCTTATCGAGCCAAATATCGTTATCCCGATGCACTATGCAACGCCAAAATCAAAAGTTGATTTAGATTCGTTAAACAAATTTCTCAAAGAAATGGGTTTGGGAAAAACAGATGAACAACCCTCATTAAAAATTACACGCTCTGGTTTGCCCGATGAAACAAAAGTTGTTGTATTAGAATATCAGCAAGGATAATTTTATGCCCGTCAAAGTTCTTATGACTTGGGACATCGCGGCAGAACGCGACCAAGAATATTTTGAGTTTATCATCGGCGAGTTTGTGCCGGGTGTGCAAAGGCTTGGCTTACAACCTTCTGAAGCGTGGGCAACTTTATACGGAGCGTATCCACAAATTCAAGTTGGCTTGCTGGCTTCTACCGCAACACAAGCACGAGAAATTCTTGCATCGAATGATTGGACGATTTTGCAAGAACGTTTGTTTGGCTATGTAAAAAATTACTCACATAAAATTGTTGCAGTAAGAACAGGTTTTCAATTTTAGGAGACTTCGGAAGTCTAATTAAAAATTATGAACTCACAAACGAACAAAAAGACTTCCGAAGTCTTTTCGCAATATACGCCGTGGTTTTTCTTTGCCGCGGCTTTTCAGTCTCTTTTTCCAATTGCAAAACTTTTATTGATTCCATCCGAAAGCGGAATATCTATAGCAAGGCTTGCTTTGCTTGGCGTTTTGGCATTTTTTCTTTTTGCTGGAATATATTTAGGATTCATCGCCCGCAAAAATTTATCTGCTTTTGATAAATTTGCCAGCACCACAACGATTCTTTTCTCCGCGCTTCTTTCTTTGACTTCTGGCTGGTCTTTGTTCCTGCTACGTTATCTTAACCCCGAACAATTATTGCCTTACTACGAGCGTTTGAGTCCATTGCTTTGGTATCTTTTTGTTATCAGTTTACAAGCAATTTTATTTTTCCTCCTCGTTAAAAATGGATTTCACCCACAAGAGTTATCAAAAAGAAAACAGACGTTTGCATATTCAATTTTTGCATTCTGCCTTCTGCTCTCTGTATTCCTGTTCGTTGCCATTACAAAAATCGGCATCACACCCGATACTGCCTACTGGGGTGAACCCGGCGTACCGATTCAACTTTGGCATTTCGTTATTGCAGTTCTGATTGGCTTAACAATCTTTCTTCTTTCCTCTTTCCTTCTTTCGCGCTTAAATTACGCATCACGCATCACGAATTACCTATTCCCAATTACCATCTACTTAACCGCTTGCATCTTGTGGGTGAGTGTTCCGCTTGAAACGCTTGCAACTAGTTTTTATGCGCCTGCTTCTCCACCATTAAATATTCCACTCCCATATTCTGATGCAGGATATTATGATTTTGCTTCACAAAGTTTGTTAATCGGCACAGGCTATTTTGGTAATATTCCACCTCGCCCGTTGTATGTGACCTTCCTTGCTTTTCTGCATCTACTCTTTGACCAAGATTATGCCGCCATAATGAATGCACAATCTTGTGTCATTGCTTTGTTCCCTGTGGCTTTATATTTTCTCGGAAAAAAACTCCACTCTCCAGCCGCTGGTGTGACTGTGGCACTGTTTGCCATTTTTCGTGAATACACCAGTTTATTAATTGCATCCAATACCCGCGTTGCAAATTCTAAAATATTTATCACTGATTTGCCAACGGCAATGTCTATTGCCATCATGTGCCTTGTTGTCATTTGGTGGCTGGAAAACCGAACTTTCCGAAACACCTTAATTGCAGGCGGTGCATTTGGATTAATGTTACTGTTCCGTACCCAATCTACAATCACATTACCAATATTGTTTTTACTAGTTTTGTTTGTGCTTCAATTCAAATGGGCAGAGTGGATTAAGACAGGCATTGTTTTTGCAATTGCTATGTTTTTTTCGGTCATCCCATGGTTAACACATAACTACACCATTTCAGGTCAATTTTCATTTGATGACCCGAAACAAGTTGCGATTATTTATAGTCAATATTCTTTTTCAGGCAATTTAGATATTAGCCAATTTAATCCAGAAACGGATAGTGTTAGCAAAAGGATTCTCGACTTCACATTAGAAAACCCTGCTTTCGTTGCTAACTTTGTCACTTCTCATTTCTTGAACACTGAAATTGGTGGTTTGCTAGCATTGCCATTAATCAAACCATTCAATGGATTACAAGAACCTGTGAATTTATATTGGATGGAATGGGACGGTTCACTTGAATGGTACAACCTTATCCTGATTCTTTTTTACTTAATCATTCTTGCTATTGGTTTCGGCGCGGCATGGAAAAAAATGTCATGGCTTGGATTAATTCCGTTAGCATTCAATCTCGGATATGCTTTATCAAACGGCATTGCTCGTTTTTCTAGTTGGCGTTACAACCTACCAGTTGATTGGGTTATTTATTTTTATTTTGCTATTGGCTTAGCCGAATTATTTTTTATCATTGCTTCTTTGTTTGGCAAAAACAACATCGAGTCAATCAACTTGTTGATTGATAAGCATAAAATTAATATTCGCGAGTTTCGTCCGCAATATATTTTTATTATCTTCGCATTTATATTTATTGGCTCAACGCCGTGGCTAGCAAAGGGAATTGCCGAACCACGTTACACTGCTTCACAAAATGAATTAATTGCTGAATTAGAATCTAATGAATATAACAAAGCAGAAATCGAATCATTTCTTATACAGCCAAATGCTTTATTAATTGAAGGGCGCATGTTATATCCGCGCTTTTATCGGCGCACCGAAGGGCTATCTTCCACAAATCCGTGGCCTGCTTATGCAACCCAAGATTTTTCGCGCATTGGTTTTGTTCTCATTAACAATAGAAATTATGATGTCGTTTACCCGACACGAGAAATTCTTAATTTCGCACAAGGCGCAGATGTAATTATGCTTGCCTGTCAAGTTGATAATTTTTATATCGCCCGCATTGTTCACTTTGATAATCAAACTTTTCAAAGCGATTCATTACTGACTCCCTGCAACTGAACACTGCTCACTGATTACTTCCTCATGCGCTTCGCTACTAGACTACTAAACTGGTACGTCAAAAACAAACGGGTTCTTCCGTGGAGAGACCATCCAGACCCGTATGCCGTGTGGGTATCTGAAATCATGCTTCAGCAAACACGGGTAGAGACGGTCATCCCATATTTTGAAAAATGGATGAAGTTATTTCCGACTATAAAAAAATTAGCAAAAGCAGATGAACAGGATGTATTAAACGCATGGGAAGGCTTGGGATATTACAGTCGTGCCAGAAATTTACACAAAGCCGCAAAACTTGTTGCTGAAAAATTTAATGGTGAATTGCCTCGTGATTTAGAAGATTTACAAAGCCTGCCAGGGATTGGAAAATATACCGTGGGTGCAATTGCATCTATGGCGTTTGGCATGGATGAAGCCACGCTTGATGGAAATCTTCGTCGCGTGTTTTCACGTTTGTTTGATGTAAAGGAATTTGCTGATTCACCTGCTGGCGAAAAAACATTATGGGAACTTGCCAGAAAAAACTTACCCAAAGGGCAAGCAGGTGACTATAACCAAGCATTAATGGACTTAGGCGCGACAATTTGCTTGCCGAAAAATCCGCGTTGTTTGTTATGCCCGTTAATGGAATTATGTGAGGCGCGAAAAAATGGAACACAGGAATTAAGACCTGTGTTGAAAGCAAAGAAAAAAACGCCGCATTATGTTGATGTGGCGGCTGTGATTGTAAAAGGTAAAAAAGTTTTATTGAATCAAAGATCAGCGGATGGATTGTTAGCAAATATGTGGGAATTTCCAAATGCGAGGGTAGAACAGAATCCTGATGAGGCGTTGACAAAGGCTATTAAGTCAGCGACCAAGATTCAGGTCAAGAAAAAAGAGGCGATGGGTTTTATTAATCATGCCTATACTCATTTCAAAGTCACAGT
>JAEURH010000059.1:0-246 GCA_016789365.1 Anaerolineales bacterium | reverse complement strand
ATGATTTCAATACCGAAAAATAAAAGCTTGAGATGGGTGAAGATTACTGAATTAGAAAATTACCCAATGGGTAAAATAGACCGCGCGATAGCATTAAAAATAAAATGATAAGAAGGATGATAGAAAGATTGTGGAAGAATTTGCAATAACAAACCAAAATTTAGAACAAGCAATCGCGGCGCGTAGGACGTTTGCTATTATCTCGCATCCCGATGCAGGGAAGACGACATTAACTGAAAAACTTTT
>JAEURH010000058.1 GCA_016789365.1 Anaerolineales bacterium | reverse complement strand
CGAGGCAGACCTTAAAGCATTTTGCAAAGAACATCTTGCTCCATATAAAGTGCCAAGCCATATTGAGTTTAGAACTGAATTACCAAAGACAACGGTCGGAAAGATTTTGAGACGTGAGTTGGTGAGACAGCATAAAGAAAGTAATGCGTAATCCGTAATGCGTAATTGATTAATATAAAAGAGCCTTCGATTTTTCGGAGGCTCTTTACGTTTTACGAATTACGAATCATGCACTACGCAGGTTGCGGCGTTCCGCTCTTCTTGCCGTTTGGCGGTGGGAAGAGTTTTTCAAATTCTTCACGGTTGATAGATTCAACTTCGAGAAGTTTTTGAGCAACCAATTCCAATTGCTTGCGATATTTCTTGACAAGATTCTTGGCTTGCTTATAAGCCTCTTCCACAATCTTGCGGACTTCGCGGTCAATTTGTTCAGCAACTGCATCTGAATAATCGCGTTGTTCTGAAATTTCACGCCCGAGGAAAATCAATTCTTCTTTTTGACCATACACCAGCGTTCCCATTTCAGCACTCATACCCAAACGAGTCACCATTGCACGCGCCATACGAGTCACTTGTTCAATATCGTTGGATGCGCCGGAAGTAATATCATCAAATATCAATTCTTCTGCGGCACGTCCGCCTAATGCCATTGCAAGCGTGGCAAGAATCTTTTTACGAGACATTAAGATTCTATCTTCGTCAGGTCTAAACCATGTTACGCCGCCAGCTTGTCCGCGACCGACAATTGTCACCTTTTGGACGGGGTCTGCTTCAATGATGGCATTTGCCACAATTGCATGACCAGCTTCATGGTAGGCAATGATGCGTTTCTCTTCATCAGAAATGAGGCGAGATTTGCGTTCAGGTCCCATCACAACTCGTTCAATTGCTTCTTCCATTTCAGGTTGACCAATTGCTTTTTTGTTACGGCGTGCGGCAAGGATGGCGCTTTCATTAACTAAGTTTTCCAAATCAGCACCAGCGAAACCAGGTGTGCCACGAGCAATCGCTCCTAAATTAATTTGTGGGTCCAACGGTTTGCCTTTGACGTGTACGTTAAGAATCGCTTCACGTCCTTTAACGTCAGGTCTATCTAATGTAACGCGGCGGTCAAAACGACCAGGGCGAAGAAGTGCTGGGTCTAAAATATCAGGTCGGTTGGTAGCGGCAATGATGATAACGTTTGTATCGGTATCAAAACCATCCATCTCAACCAACATTTGATTCAAAGTTTGCTCACGTTCATCATGTGAACCACCAAGCCCCGCCCCACGTTGGCGACCTACAGCGTCAATTTCATCTACAAAAATAATACAAGGGCTATGACGTTTGGCTTGCTCAAATAAATCACGCACACGACTAGCACCCACGCCAACGAACATTTCAACAAATTCAGAACCTGAAATTGAGAAGAACGGCACGCCTGCTTCACCAGAAACGGCTTTTGCCATTAAGGTCTTACCCGTTCCGGGCGGGCCCACCAACAAAACGCCTTTCGGAATTCTGGCACCGAGTTGAATAAACTTTTGAGGTTCTTTCAAAAACTCAACCACTTCGGCGAGTTCTTGTTTGGCTTCTTCTGCACCAGCCACATCAGTAAACGTGACAGTTGGATGTTCGCCGCTAAACATGCGTGCGCGAGACTTTCCGAAAGACATGGCGGCATTGTTACTGCCTTGAGCCTGACGGAAAATAAACCACAACAAACCACCCATAAACAAAATCGGCAAGAGATATAAAGCACCGCTCAACACACCACCCCACGCAGAAGGTGCTTTCACTTCAATATCTACTTTGGCGAGTTGTTCAGAAGTTACGCCAAACCCACGAAGTTGTTCTACTAAAGTCGTATCAGGCTCTTTGCGTGATTCGGCTTCAGTTCCATTTGTGGTGATGACACGAATGACATCATCGCCTTCAACAATAATCCGAGAAACCTGACCGTTCTGAACTTGCCCAGCCACACGGCTAATCGTCAGCGGTTCAGCAGTATTTGAGTTGTCACGAAGCCCAACATACAACATGGCTCCAATAGCAACCAACAAAAGGAAGTACACAAAAAAAGATGAGCTACGCGAATTCAAGGAATCCTCCAAAATGTACGAACAGATTGCATTATACCAAGTCACTACTTAGGCGTGGCGACTTGACAAATATTTATATGATTTTCTAATATGACGACATCACGCTTCATTTTTTAACCTATGCCTGCTTGCAAAACCTGTCGCCTTTGTTTACGCCCCGGCATTCTCATCCAAAATTAATTCCACCGGACAATGGTCAGACCCCATGACCGAATCATGGATAATCACATCGCGTACACGCGGGAGCAAAGATTCTGAGACGAGAAAATAATCCAACCGCCAGCCAATTCCGCGAGCGCGGGCGTTCAAAATATTCGTCCACCATGTATATTGAACTTTATCTGGATACAAATGCCGAAACACATCCACAAAACCAGCATCTAAATATTTTTGAAACCACTCGCGTTCTATTGGCAAAAAGCCTGATGTATTTTTGTTTTGCTTGGCATTCTTCAAATCAATTTCGTTGTGAGCCGTGTTAAAGTCGCCGCACAAAATTAATTGCTCATTATTTTTATGCAAACGTTTACAAACTTTCAATAATTCAGCATAAAACTCAAGTTTGAAATCCACACGTTCATGCCCACGCGAGCCCGAAGGAAAATAAATGTTGAGGAGTCGCACATCAGCCCACCCCGTAGTAATGAGGCGACCTTCCACATCAAATTTACGTTTGCCCATCCCCATCGAAAAATCATCAGGTTTATTTTTATAAAATGTCGTCACACCGCTATAACCAAGTTTTTGAGCAGGATTCCAAACATAATCCAATTTCAAATTTGCTTTTTGGTTTTCATTTAATTGTTCAGGCTTGGCTTTTACTTCTTGCAAACAAATTGCATCTGCGTTTGCATCAAATGCCCATGCCAACGCATTCTTATTTAATACAGCCCGTATGCCGTTCACATTCCACGTAATAATTTTCATGGTAAACTTAAATTTATGGAGCAAACGCTCAAAAGAATTTTGTGCATTGAAGATGAACCTGAGATGATTGATTTAATCAGGCTAATACTTGGGCGCAAAGGCTTTGATGTGCATGGCGCGCCCGGTGGGGTTGAAGGAATCAAAATGGTTCGCGAAATGAAACCCGATTTGGTTTTGCTTGATTTAATGATGCCAGACATGGATGGCTGGGACGTATACCAACAAATGAAAGCCGAACCTACCACACGCGATATTCCCGTCATCGTCGTCACAGCCAAAGCACAAAATATTGATAAAGTTCTCGGCTTGCACATTGCCAAAGTGGATGATTACATTGCCAAGCCATTTAGTCCGCAAGAGTTAATGGAAAGTGTTGAAAAAGTTTTTAGTAAATAAATTTTCAAAATAAAAAATGCTCTTGCAGGGTCTGTGACCCTGCAACTTAATTCTAATGCCCCGTTTCATTTATATAAATAACTTAACCAAAAAAATTGAGCGCCCTTCGCGCGTGTTATTTGGTGATGGATTTTTTACCAAACTACGCGGCTTGATGTTTCGCCCGCGCCTCGAACCTGACTTCGGCTTGTTACTGGTTGGGAAATCTGATTCTCGCCTCGACAGTTCGATTCACATGTTCTTCGTCTCATTTGATTTAGCCGTGTTTTGGATTAATGCCGACATGATTGTCGTAGATAAAGTTATCGCCAAATCATGGAAGCCTGCTTACTTCCCCAAAGCCGATGCAAAATTTACTTTAGAAATTCACCCCGACCGTTTCGGTGATTATGAAATTGGTGACAAAGTTGAATTTAAAGATGCGTAATATTTTTTTAACACAAAGAACACAAAGGTTTAAGAAGCTTATTCTTCTTTTTTTGTGGTTATTAATTCTCCCCTTTCGCCCTGCCCAAGCACAAGATAGTACAGGACCCGTTTATATTGTGCAACCGGGCGATAGCCTTTCATCAATTGCTTCACGTTTCAACGTCAGCATGAATGATTTGATGGCGGCGAACAGCATCACAGACCCAAATCAACTTAAAGCAGGTCAACAATTGATTATCCCTGGGCTTGAAGGTGTAACAGGTTTATTAAATACACGCTTTATTAACTTTGGCGATTCATATCGCAGTTTGATTCGTCAAACCCAAGTGCCAGAAGATTTATTCAAACGATTGAATCGCGTCGTCAGCCCCAGTGAATTTTATGTCGGCACAAACATGATTATTCCAGAACAAGATGTAAACCCAAATCAAAAAAGGATTTCACCCAAAGCAGGTGAATCATTGCTTGAATTGGCAATCAAAAACAATACAAGTGTTTGGAACTTGACCGATATTAATCAATTAAGTGGCACATGGGATGGCATCCCAAATGACACATTATTTGCACCGGGCGAATCTACAGGAAATATCAGCGGGTTACCTTCGGCATTTATCACAGCCGAAATTCGAGGCTTGCCAATCAAACAAGGTGGTACGGGTGTTATCAAAGTCACCACACAGCCAGATGTAACACTTGGCGGTTTGTTAGTTGACCATCCATTAAATTTTTTCCCGAATGACGATGGCACACAAGTTGCCTTGCAAGGTGTTCACGCTTTGTTAGAACCTGGTGTGTATCCGTTGAGATTAGATGCAACACTTCCAGATGGAAGTAAGCAATCGTACGAACAATTGATTTTGATTATCTCTGGCAATTATCCCGAAGACCCAATTCTATTTGTTGACCCCGCCACCATTGACCCCGCCTCTACTGAACCTGAATTACAAGAATTAGTTAATATCACATCACCAGCCACGCCAACAAAATACTGGACTGGCGATTTTCTTTCACCAGCTATTGCCTATGCTGAATCCACTTACTTCACTTCACGTTTTGGAAATCGGCGTACTTACATTGGTCAAGGCAATGGGTTAACCATTAATGGCTTTCACACTGGTTTAGATTTTGGCGGCGGCGATGGCTTAGCAATCACATCTCCTGCGGCAGGTGTTGTTGTTTACACAGGTTTATGGACAGTGCGTGGAAATGCCACAGTCATTGACCATGGTTGGGGTATATATAGTGGCTTTTGGCATCAGTCTGCTATTCAAGTGAATGTCGGCGATGTTGTTCAACAAAATCAGGTGATTGGTTTGGTCGGCGGCACGGGTCGTGTCACGGGTGCACATTTGCATTGGGAGTTGTGGGTAAACGGCATCCAAGTAGACCCGCTTGATTGGCTGATTCAAACCTACCCCTAGTCAAGAAGCGAAAAAGATAAACCGCCTCAAACCTGACTGCTAGTTGATTCTGTCCTAGCAAGTTAATCTTATCTGACAAATCTAGTTGCACTTCATCCATGAGTATGTTAAACTTCCGCCATGAATAATCTCGTCAACTTCTTAAAACAATCCGATATTTTTTATCAATTCACGCCAACGCAATTAGAGTTAGTCGCAAATTTATGTCAAGAAGTTGTGTTTAATACTGGGGATATTGTTTTTCAAGAAAACAGCAGTAGCAAAGAATTATATGTGATTGTGCAAGGCGAAGTTGATATTTTAATTAGTCGTGGGGTAACAGGGCAATTAACAAAAACCGAAAATCCTGTTGCACGTTTACGTCGCGGACAATCTTTTGGTGAAGTGGCATTAGTAGATGAAGGGCTACGCTCCGCTTCAGCGCGTGCGGCTCAAAAAGATACTCGCCTGTTAGTGATTTCACGCGATAAGATTATTATGCTGTGTGAGACCTACCCACAACTTGGATACCGTCTGATGTATAACCTTGCGGCTGATTTGGCAATGAAAATCAGAAACACCGATTTACGAATCCGTGAACAACTTTTGTATAAGCCCACTGAAGAGAAATAAAATTAGATTGTATTCGAGTCTAACTTAGGATAAAATTAGACTTACTGGACAGGTATAGACCTTAACGCTTGACCAGAGGTAAAAATCGCCGTATTATTATTGTTTAATACCCGTAGTTGTTTGAAGTTATGTACGCAATCCATAACCTTTTTGAGGTTTTGGGTTTTGTTTTTCAATACAAATACCTTCAAAGGAGGTGATGCCGACTTCGTAGCCTGGTCTGCATAGTTTGTATCCACCCGCACTTGCGGGAACTAGAATTCACAAATTTTTCGGAGGAGTAAGAAAATGAACAAGCGTTTACTCGCTTTACTTTCAGTGCTAGTGATTGCCAGCATGGCACTCGCCGCCTGTGGCACCCCTGCTACAGAAGCCCCAGCACCAGAACCCACAGAAGCCGCCACTGATGCACCTACAGAAGCACCAGCCCCAGCCGCTTTTGAATGTACAGATGCTATCGGTTGTGTGACCGTAGCCCCAGGCGACCCAATTCACATTGCTTATGCATTGACCGTTTCCGGCGCAACTGCATCCCTCGGTGACGACAGCCGTGGTGCTATTGAAATCGCCATTGCTGACCGCGGTGGTGAATTGCTCGGTCACCCAATTGAATTATCTGGTGAAGACACTCTCTGTAATGCAGAAGGTGGTCAAGCCGCTGGTACCAAAATCTCTGCTGACCCAACCATCGTTGGCGTTATCGGAACCAACTGCTCCAGCGAAGCCCGCGCCGCTATGCCTTTGATTTCACAGGCTGGTATGGTGATGATTTCGCCATCCAACACCAATCCTGACTTAACCAACCCAGACCACCCAGATGCTCACCCAGGTTACTTCCGCACTGCACATAACGACCTCTTCCAAGGTCGCATTGCGGCAGAATTTGCCTACAATGAATTGGGTGTTCGCTCTGTTGCCACTATTCACGATGGTAGCCCCTATGCTGAATCCTTACAAAAAGTGTTTGCTGATGTGTTCCGCGAATTGGGCGGTACAGTAACTGCTCAAGAAGCCATCAACGTCGGTGACACTGATATGGGTCCAGTATTGACCACTATCGCCGCAGGTGCACCTGAATTGATTTACTATCCAATCTTTGAACCAGAAGTTGCATTGGTTACTTCTAAAGCAAAAGAAATTTCTGGTTTGGAAAATGCCATCTTGATGGGTGCAGACGCTGGCTTCTCAGATACCTTCCCTGAAGCCGCAGGTAGTGCCGCAGTTGGTATGTACCTCTCTGGTCCATACGTTGATGTTAACAACCCTGCTTATGGTGAATTCCTCGCCAAATGGGCAGACCAAATTGGTGGCGTTCCCCCAAGTGGTTTCCATGCTCATGCTTACGATGCAACCAACATGTTGTTGAATGCTATCGAACAAGTTGCAGTTGTTGATGCTGATGGCACAGTTCACATTCCACGCCAAGCCTTACGCGATGCCCTCTATGGTCTTAGCGGCTTTGCTGGCTTGACTGGTAACTTGACTTGTGATGCCAACGGCGACTGCGCCACCGGCGAAGCCCTCGGCGTTTTCCAACTCTCACAAGCTGAAGTTGATGGCGCCTGGCCTCCACCAGTCTTCTGGCAACCGTAGTCTATCCCGTTCGTTATGCTGAGCCGGTAGTTTGATAAAAGGCAACATATATGAGTCGGGCGCGTTGACCGGCACGCGCCCGACTCATTTCAAATCCCTGCAAAGGAATGAAGACATATGCAATCATTAAAACGATTCAGTTGGACTGACGTATTTATGTGGGTGGTCGGGGCGGCACTTTTGACCCTGATTGTTGTAGGCTCGTATCTCACTTTGCAACAAGGCAAATATACAACCGTCCAGTGGTTTGACCTTGCTGTGTTTGGCTTGGCGCAGGGAAGTGTTTATGCCCTCATTGCACTTGGATATACATTAGTATATGGCATCTTGCGCATGATTAACTTTGCGCACAGTGAAATTTTTATGAGCGGTGCATATATTGGCTTTTTTGTTGCTACTAGTATGCAACGTTCTGGCTTCTTACGAGAAAACCCTGTTCTTGGAATTGTATTTATTTTTCTAACAGCAATGACCACTTCCGCAATTCTCGCCATTTTATTGGAAAGAATTGCGTATCGTCCATTACGCGGTGCACCGCGCCTTGTACCACTCATCACAGCCATTGGTGCATCCTTCTTTTTACAATACACCTTCCGTGGTTTGTTCGGTACACAAAACCGGGCTTACCCTGAAATTGATTTTATCAGGGGTGCCATTCCACTTTTTGGAAGTTTCCAAATTCAAAAAATTCAGTTAATAGTCATCATCGCCGCCGCATTAATGATGGCGGCACTTGCCTTCTTTGTTCAATACACAAAAACTGGTAAAGCCATGCGTGCAGTTTCTGAAGATAAAAGTGTAGCCGCCCTTATGGGCATAGATGTGGATAAAATCATCGTGCGCACATTTGTCATTGGCGCTTCACTCGCAGGAGCGGCTGGTGTCTTATACTGCTTCATGTTCCGTATCGTGACGTTTTATATGGGTTTTATACCCGGTCTTAAAGCATTTACTGCCGCTGTGTTAGGTGGTATTGGCAACCCGCCGGGTGCTATGCTTGGTGGACTCTTCCTCGGAATCTTCGAATCGCTTGGTCCTACCCTTTTCTTAGATGGTCTTGGCATCCCTGCTCCCTATCAACTTAAAGACGTGATTGCATTCACCATGCTAGTCATGATTCTCATCTTCCGCCCGACAGGTATTTTAGGCGAGCGGTTAAGCAAAACGAAAGCCTAAAGGAGTTGCCAATGTCAACACAAAATCGCTTCGATTGGCTAAAAGCCGTTCAACTAGGGGCAATTGCTGGTATCACTGGCATACTCATTTCGCTGGTAGGCATGTTACAACAATTTGACTCTCGCGATATTATCGCCGGTAGCCTCAGCATGGGCTGGACGATGCTCTTTTTGACTGTGATAGTAGCATCATATTTTTCAGCCGCACATCAACCCTCAAAACTGCTCAGCATTGCCGCTAGTTTCGTCACTGGTTTGGTATTCGGTTTCGTTATGTGTCTGCTAACTTATGCAGTAGATACGTTTGATTTGCGCCAAACCCTTGTAAATGCCTCACCTGCTTTAGTAAAAATATTAACCTTTGAAGATGGAGTCCCTACGGGCTTAGTCGAATTAGTAGTAACAGTAACCATTGCAGGCGTGGTCGGAGGCGTGATTTATATCCTGCCACAAAGAATCCGTAAAGCAGTATCTTTGGGTTTGACGGTTATGGTTTTCCTCGGATTAATGCAACAAATTATTCAAGTGACGTTATCAAATTTCCCGCAAGTGAATTCAGCCACTGCGTGGATGTTTGGGCGTGGAACACAAAAAGGGCTTTCATTCAACGGAGCCATTGTGGTGTTTTTGGTGGTGACACTGAGTAATTTGTTTTGGGAATCAAACGCTACAAAAGTTAATTCACAAATTCAAAAAATGCCTGAAAATAGACAGCGTTCGCTTCGTATCTTAGGCTATGGCTTGTTACTGCTCGTCGTTCTTTATCTGCCCGTCTTGCTTGGGCTGTACTTGACAGAAGTCGTCAATGTAACTGGTTTGTTTATTTTAATGGGCTTGGGTTTAAACATTGTAGTCGGTTTTGCAGGCTTGCTAGATTTGGGCTATGTTGCTTTTTATGCAATTGGTGCTTATACAGTCGGTGTGCTTACCAGCGTTTCTGGACAATTGAGCACAGCCTTTGAGTGGAATTTCTGGTGGGCTTTGCCGGTTTGTATCTTTGTCTGTGTGATGGCTGGTATTGTTTTAGGTATCCCCGTGTTAAACATGCGTGGTGATTACTTGGCGATTGTTACATTAGGCTTTGGTGAAATCATCCGCATTTTGGCACTATCAGATTTCTTGAAACCACACATCGGCGGTTCACAAGGGATTGTGAGCATTCCACCGCCTGATTTTTTTGGCGTATTACTAAACAAACCGCAGACGTTGTATTATCTGATTGTGGCGGGTTGTCTTCTGGCTTTGTTTGTCAGCCAACGTTTACGTGATTCTCGGCTTGGCAGGTCTTGGAAAGCCATGCGTGAAGATGAAGATGTAGCACAAGCCATGGGTATTAACTTGGTTGCCACAAAATTGTTAGCGTTTGCAACTGGCGCGGCATTCTCTGGTTTAAGCGGTACGATTTTGGCTATCAAACTTGGGACGATTTATCCGCACAGTTTTGCTCTGCTCATTTCAATCAATGTGTTGTCTTTGATTATTGTTGGTGGCATGGGCAGTATTCCAGGCGTATTTATCGGTGGGCTATTACTAGCAGGTTTACCTGAACTCTTACGCGAATTTTCAGAATACCGCCTTTTGATTTATGGTGCATTGTTAGTGGTAATGATGCAAGTACGCCCAGAAGGCTTCTGGCCCGAAGAAACGCATAAGCGTGAATTCCACGAAAACGAGCAAGTTCCAACACAGGAGGCGGCGTAATGGCTTCTGTACTTTCTGCTATCAACGTTACCAAACAATTTGGCGGTCTCACTGCGGTAAATACTTTGAATTTAGAAGTTGCTGAAAATTCAATTTCAAGTGTGATTGGTCCAAATGGTGCTGGTAAAACAACTTTCTTTAACTGTGTCACTGGTTTTTACACACCTGAACATGGCGAAATCAAATACAAAGACAATCGTATTGATGGTTTACGCCCAGACCAAGTGACTCAAATGGGTATTTCGCGCACGTATCAAAATATCCGATTATTTTCCAATCTAACCGCGCTTGAAAACATCATGGTCGGTTATGACCCACACCTAAAAACTGGCTGGCTTGATGCTGTCCTCCGTACCAAACGCTATCACGATGACGAAAAAGCCGCCCACGAAGAAGCATTAAAATTATTGCGCTTTGTAGGCTTAGCAGGTTCTGGTGACTTAATCGCCCGCAACTTGCCGTATGGCGCACAACGCAGGCTTGAAATTGCGCGCGCCTTAGCAAGCAAACCTGGTTTGCTCTTGTTAGACGAACCAACAGCAGGCATGAACCCGAATGAAACTGGCGAAATGATGCACTTCATTCGAGATTTGCGCGACAGTTTAGGAATCACCATTTTGTTAATTGAACATGACATGCGCCTCGTGATGGGTATTAGTGAACAAATCACCGTGTTAGATTTTGGTGAAAAGATTGCCGAAGGCGGTCCAAAAGAAATTCAAAGCAATCCGCGTGTGATTGAAGCATATCTTGGGCGTGGTGCCGCCACTGAAGGCATGGCAACCACTTCAGGAAATAAATCTGGGTAGGCAGGTAAAGATGGCTTTATTAGAAATTGACAACATCCACACATACTACGGCAACATCCATGCCCTTAAGGGAATTTCACTAAACATTGAAAAAGGTGAAATCGTTACTTTGATTGGCGCAAATGGTGCTGGCAAAACCACTACCCTACGCACCATTTCTGGGTTGTTGAAACCGCGTGAAGGCACAGTAAAACTTAACGGCGAAGACTTAGCACAATATAAAGCGCATGAAGTGGTTTATAAGGGTATCTCCATGGTACCCGAAGGCAGAGGCGTGTTTGCCCGCCTAACCGTCACAGAAAATTTAGAGATGGGTGCTTACAGCCGCTCAGACAAAGCGGAAATTCAACGCAACATGGAAAGGGTTTTCACGCTCTTCCCGCGTTTGAAAGAACGCCGCACACAAGTAGCAGGCACATTATCTGGCGGTGAGCAACAAATGGTAGCCACTGGGCGCGCACTCATGGCAAGCCCAAGTATCTTACTGATGGATGAACCATCCATGGGGCTTGCACCTGTGTTGGTTGAATTGATTTTTGACATCATTCAACAAATCAACAAAGAAGGCACAACCATTTTGCTAGTAGAACAAAACGCATTGATGGCGTTAGGCATTGCCAGTCGTGGTTATGTTTTGCAAACGGGTCAAATTGTATTGAGCGACAGTGCCGAAAACTTGAAAAAGAACCCAACTGTGCAAAAAGCATATTTAGGAATGGAATAAACGAAAAAAAGATTGACCAAAGCGCAGAGGAAAATAAAATATCCTCTGCGCTTTTTTGATAGGACAAGCGAGGTCACATGTTAATACTCAAAGCCGAAGATGTAAGAACAACTCTCCCGATGAAAGAAGCGATAGAAGCGATGAAAACCGCTTACGCCTCTTTATCTAACGGGACGGCTGATGTGCCGCAGCGGATTCATTTATCTATCCCCAGCCATGACGCGATAAGTTTATTCATGCCTGCTTACATGAAAAATGATAATGAAGAAGCATTGGCTGTGAAAGTCGTTTCATTGTTCCCAAAAAATCCAGCACGCGGACTTGCTTACATTCAAGCGGCAGTGTTAGTAATTGAATCAGATACAGGGCGAGCGATTGCATTGTTGGAAGGAAGCACATTGACTGCGATTCGCACAGGCGCAGGGAGCGGTGCGGCAATTGATTTATTAGCCAGAAAAGATAGTAAAGTATTAGCAATTTTTGGGGCGGGTCCGCAAGGCAAAACACAACTCGAAGCGGCATGCGCTGTAAGAAATATTGAAAAAGTTTTTATTTACAATCCAACTAAAGAAAAGTCAGAAAAGTTTGTGAAAGAGATGTCGGGGATTCATGCAAACATTCATGTTGCAAAAAATCCAAAAGAAGCGATTGAACATGCAGATATTATTTGTACTGCCACAGGTTCTAAACAAGCCGTGTTTGATGATAAAGATGTAAAAGCTGGTACACACATTTCTGCCATTGGAGCATACACACCTGAAATGCAAGAACTACCCATTGAAACTGTTGCTCGCTCAAAAATTGTTGTCGATTCATTTGAAACAGTGATGAGTGAAGCAGGCGATATTGTCAAAGCGATGAAAGCAAATTTAATCACTGAAAAAAATATTCATGCAGAGTTAGGGGAAATTGTTTTAGGTAAAAAAGTTGGCAGAGAATCAGAAGATGAAATTACTTTCTTCAAATCTGTTGGTAATGCCGTGCAAGATGCAGTTGCGGCACAAGTGGCGTTGAAAAATGCGAAGAAGATGAAGATTGGGCAAGAAATAGAGTTTTAATGATTGTGGTTTAAGATTCAGCCACAGAGAACACAGAGGTCACATAGATTTTTAAAAGGTTTTCTCAGTGTTCTCTGTGACCTCTGTGGCTAAGAAAAAAAATTATGACATCAGCAGAAATCATCACCATTGGAACAGAAATATTACTCGGCGAAATTGTAGACACAAACACACGCTACATCGCCAAAACTTTGCGTGGGCTAGGCGTGGATTTATATCGCACAATCACCATTGGCGATAATGTAGACAGAATCGCAAGTGCGATTCATAATTCAATGGAACGTGCAAATATTGTCATTACTACTGGCGGGCTCGGACCAACCATTGACGACCCAACTCGTGAAGCAGTTGCAAAAGCAGTTGGTGTTGAAACAGAATTTCGTGAAGATTTATGGCAACAAGTAGTTGAAACCATTGCGCGTTATGGTCGCAAGCCATCTGAAAATCAAAAACGGCAAGCGTATGTTCCGCAAGGTGCAATTGGATTAAAAAATCCAGTTGGCACTGCGCCGTGTTTTATTGTCGAAAAACAATTCCCCTCTCCCAATATGGGAGAGGGGTTAGGGGTTAGGGAGAGTGTTGTCATTTCTTTACCAGGTGTTCCTGCTGAAATGGAACACATCTTGCATGAGGCGGTTGTCCCATATTTGCAAAAAAAGTTTAATCTCGATGAAGTTATCAAAGTTCGTTTATTACATTGTGCTGGTTTGGGTGAAGGTTTGATTGATGAAAAAATCGCAGACCTTGAAACGCTCAGCAACCCAACCGTTGGTCTCGCGGCACATACTGGCGTTGTGGATATTCGCATCGCCGCCAAAGCAAAAAGCGAAGATGAAGCCAACAAAATGATTGATGAAATTGATAATCAAATTCGCGAACGGCTCGGTTCCGTTGTTTTTGGTGTAGATGAAGACAGACTCGAAGAAGTGACATTAAATCTTTTAGCAAAAAAAGGATTAACATTAACTGCCATTGAAAGTGGACTAAATGGCTTGCTGGCTAGAAAAATTCCACATACCGCTTCAATCCCTGACCTGACACCTGATTCTTTACTACAAGCCTTGCGCTCAGCCCAAGCATCCGCCAAGACAGATGTTGCAGTTGGGGTAACTATTTTCCCCGAAGAAAGAAGCGCAGTGATGGCAATGATTACATCCAAAGGTGAGAAGAGTCATAAAATCACTTATGGTGGTCCGCCAAAAAGTCTGCCACGTTGGAGTATGTATCTTGTTATCAATTGGTTGCGAACTGCTGTAGAGGAAATGGAATGAATCAAAAGCCCAAACAAAAAAAAGATGACTCAATTTGGGTGATGTTTGCTTGGGGATTAAATATCGCTGGCGTTTTTGCAATCTTATTGGTAGTGTTGGCATATTTTTATTTACAAAATGTTTCTGCCGCATCGTCACCAACTGCGAGACCAATTTTTACAATCACCGTTCCGCCAACTTATACACAAGACCCTGCTTCATTATGGTTGCCAACCATTACACCAAATCCGCGTTCGACGATGATTGTGGTGCAAAGCCCCACACCGTTTGTGATTCCAAATTTTGCAATGCAAGCCAATGCTAGAATTTCTGTGGCTGGTTATTCTGTATCAGGCAGACCGATTGAAGTGTATACATTTGGCAATGGCGAAAAAGAAAAAATGATTGTGGCGGGGATTCATGGTGGTTATGAATGGAATACGATTGCTTTAGCAGATGAGTTGATTCAATATATTTTTGCACATCCTGAAATTATCCCCAGTGATGTGACCTTACACATTATGCGAAATATGAATCCTGATGGCGATGCACGCGACCATGGTGTGGATGGACGAGTGAATGACCATGGCGTGGATTTGAATCGCAACTTCCCTGCTAATTGGGCAAAGACGTGGGATAGAACTGGTTGTTGGGTTTTGACTCCAACCACTGGCGGAACAGGTCCAGGCTCGGAGCCTGAAACCAAAGCCGTGATGTACTTTTTGCAAAGCCATAAAATTGAAACGTTAATTAGTTATCATAGCGCGGCATTGGGAGTTTTTCCCGGTGGCGTGCCGTGGGAAGAAGAATCAATTCAGTTTTCTAAAGCATTATCCAAAGCGACTGGTTATCCGTACCCACCCATTGATACAGGTTGTGTTTATACTGGCACACTTGCAGATTATGCAGTTGAGTTAGGAATCACTGCTGTTGATATGGAACTCTCAACACATAAGTACACTGATTTTGAAAGAAATTTGAAAGCGTTGGAAGTTTTGTTGAATTGGGAATAATTAGTCTGAATGGTCTAATATGTCTAACTAGTCAGACTAATCAGACCTGTAAGACCTATTAGACACGTTAGACTTTTCAAAAAAGGAGCATGAATGACTCAAAAAGTTGACACATTATTTATCAATGCCATTGTTTTAACAATGGATGAAACATTAAATCAATATGACCCTGGCGCAGTTGCAGTCAAAGGGGATTCGATTGTTGCGGTTGGAAATGAAGCAGAAATAAAAAAAGAATATTCAGCAAATGAAGTAATTGATTGCAACAAAAAAGTGTTGATGCCAGGCTTAATCAACGCACACACACACGTCCCCATGACTTTGTTACGTGGTTTGGCAGATGATTTACGACTTGATGTTTGGCTGATGGGTTACATGCTTCCCGTTGAAAGAGAATTTGTAAAACCAGATTTTGTTCGCTTGGGAACATTAATCGCATGTGCAGAACAAATCCGCAGTGGGGTGACAACTTTCAACGACATGTATTATTTTGAAGATGATGTTGCTCAAGCCGCCGCCGATGCAGGTATGCGCGCTGTGTGTGGTCAAACCGTCATTAGATTCCCTGTGCCAGATGCAGGCGCGTATGAAGATTCATTGGCAATGGCGCGAACATTTATCCAAAAATGGAAAGGGCATGAATTAATTGTCCCTGCTGTTGCGCCTCATGCACCCTATTCAACCACGCCAGAAATTTTGAAAGCCTGCGCCGAACTCGCCAAAGAATTTGATGTGCCATTGCACATTCACATTTCTGAAACTTCTTTTGAAGTTGAAAACATGCGTAATGAACAAGGTATGCCTGTTGTACCGTATGTCAAAAAACAAGGTTTGCTTGAAGCAAAAGTCATCGCCGCACATTGCGTGCATATTGATGTTGGTGAAATCCGCACGCTCAAACATGCTAACGCTGGCATTTCACATAATCCGTCTTCCAATCTCAAACTCGCTTCTGGTTTTGCACCCGTTACAAAAATGCTTGAAATCGGAGTTAATGTTGGCATTGGCACAGATGGTCCCGCTTCCAATAATGATCTCGATATGTTTGAAGAAGTGCGCCTCGCTTCTTTCGCCGCTAAGGCTTCATCCAACGACCCAACTGCTCTGCCAGCCGCAACTGCTTTGTTGATGGCGACTCGTTTGGGTGCGCAAGCACTTCACATTGGAGACATTACAGGCTCGATTGAAGTTGGTAAACGTGCGGATTTAATTTTAGTGGATACTTCTCCCCTACATAATTCTCCACGCTTCTTACGTGACCCGATGAATGCTTATGCTCAACTCGTCTTTGCCTCCAAGTCAACAGATGTGACGGATGTGATGGTTAATGGAAGATGGTTAATGCGTGAGCACAAATTACTCACATTGAATGAAAAAGAATTGATTGACCAAGCCCGCGAAGTCGCCAAGAAAATTGACGCCTTCTTAATCGAACGTGAACAATCTGTTTTATCAAAACTGATTGCGCTCGGCGGTTCAATGGAAGAAGAGTCGTTTGAAGTACAAGTAAAAGTCAAAGTTGCAGAACCAGATAAACTCGTTGAGAATTTGAAGCGTAGTGATCAAATCGAAATTAATGCTTTCAAACATTATCGTCAATTTGACGAATATTTCTTATTTGAAAATCCAGCACATGGACGATTACGATTCCGTGAAGATAATTTAATCAATGAAAAAGGGGATGTGGTTAGCACGCGTTCACGATTAACTTTGTTGGGTCACAAACGTGAAGGTGAAATTGGGCATGATGTTCTGCTTTCACGCAGTCGCTTCCTTGCACCTGCAACTCAATCGTTGCGTTTTTATCGTGAATACTTTAAACCCAAGCAAGAAATCTCTGTTGAAAAGAATCGCTTGCGCTGGCATATCAAATATAAGAACACAGAATTTTTTGTAAATGTAGATGAAGTCAAAGAGCCAGCTATGGGATATTTCCTCGAAATCAAAAGCAAAACTTGGAGCCGCAAAGACGCTGAACTCAAAGCAAAACTGGCGGATGAGTTATTAGATTTACTCGGTGTTGCAAATGCAGAAGTAGAAACGCAAGATTTGATTGAGGTGTTGATAGAGAAATAAAAAAAGCTCGGAGGTCTTGAAGACCTCCGAGCTTTCGTTAAGGACACGCATTCGCAATCTGCTCTTCAAACGTCACTGAAAAATTATGATATCCAGAACTATGTTTGAAGTCTACTTCTTATCGTGTTCTTCTAAAATCTTTTTCGCTTGCTCTAACAAAGGGGGAACCATATTTTCAACAATATCCCACACAATTTCGTCACTTACCCCAAAGTAATTATGAACAACTACATCACGAAAACCTGCTATTTTCTTCCAATTCACGTTAGGATATTTTTCCCTTGTAGATTCAGGAATATGCTTAACTGCTTCTCCAACAATCCCTAAATTTCTTAAGACCGCATCAAAATGCACTTCATCATGCACAAATTGCTTGAAAGTCATACCCTTTGTAAAGCGTAAAACTTTTTCACAACATTCAATAATATCTTCTAGGTACAGAGATTCGTCACGTGACATAAATTAAATCTTTCATGATGTTTTGTTTTAGGCGTGGTTTGAGGGCTTGTGGAACAACTAAATCAACTTTAGTAGAAAGTAAATCCTCTAGATAAAACTTTGTATCCATATAGCCATCAAATGTCGCTTTGCCTTCAAACTCGACAAGAATGTCAATATCACTAGTGGCGTTTTCCTCTCCGCGAGCAAATGAGCCAAAAATAGCCAAAGACTTCACTCCCAATTCTGACAAATGAGAGCGATGTTGTTGGATTAATGAAATAACTTCTGTTCGTGACATATCTTTATTATACAATATTCACGCCAAGCAATGACATAATCACGGACACGCATTTGCAATTTGTTCTTCAAACGTCACTGCAAACTTGTGATAACCTGACCCATCACATGCGGCGCGGAAGAAATAATAGGGTGTGGCATCAGGGTATGCGACTGCCATCAATGCTTCTAGGCTGGGATTTGAAATCGGTGTAGGTGGTAAACCGACATTGAGATATGTGTTATATGGCGAAACAACTTGTAAATCAGTTAAGGCTAATGGACTCTTCCACCAAGAATTTTTGTCAAATTGATAACCCAGAGCATATTGCACTGTTGGGTCTGCGTCGAGTTTCATGTTGATTGCCAAACGATTCAAATACACAGATGCAATCAATGGCGCTTCTTCTATGCGTACCGCCTCACGTTCAACAATAGAGGCAACAATCACTGCTTGGTAAACGGTTAATCCACGATTGTTGAAAGCAGTGATTAAGTCTTGAGTCATGCGTTGTGCAAAATTACGCGCGATGATGTCAAGGAGTTGGTCAACCGTTGTTTCGCGTGGAAGTGTGTAGGTATCTGGGAAGAAAAATCCTTCCATGGATGATGCTGAGGTGAAATCCAAAACTTGGGGCGGAGTCTGTGCGGAGATAAGAAAAGTTTCGGGGTCAATACCCAAGCCGGAGGTCGGGAGTGAAGCGGCGATTTCTTCTATCCGCCACCCTGCTAAGATAACCAGCGTCGCATCGGTTGGAGAAAATTTTTGCAAGGCTTGAGCAATCTCAATAATGGATTGCTTCGGACTCAATTTATATTCACCCGCTTGAATCGTTAAATCCAAACCAACATACACGACATAATCATAAAAGGCTTGTGCATTGAAAATAAAACCAAACCCTTCGAGGCGATTTGCAATGGAGATAACCGATTCGCCTTGTTCGATTTTGAAATTTTGTTCAACACCATTTGGATTCAATGGCGTTAGAAGTTCATCGCCATACGAAAGCAAACGCGCTGAATATTCAATGCGATTTGAAATCGAAAGATGTTTGGCAGGTGGACCATATAATAAAGAAGCACGCGCGGGGATGTAATAGATAAATGAAAAAATGCAAACCAGTGTAATGACAACGACAATTAATAAGATGAAATAATATTGATAACGACGCATAAGAAAGGATGAAGTATGAATTATGAAGGATGAAAGTTAAGAGATACGAGTTACAAGATGCAAGTTATTTGTTTTCATGTTTACTTGTTTACCTATTTACCAATTACGAATTACGTTTCGACTCAAGATACGACTGTAATATCACTACTGCCGCATATTCATCTTGATGACCTGCTCGTTTTTTTCTGGAAACACCAAGTTCGATTCGTGCCTTGCGAGCAATTTGTGTGCTAAACGATTCATCCACCATTTCTATTGGAATTTGAGTTTGATTTTTTAATTCATCTGCAAAACGCCCAGCCCTACGCCCTGCCATGTTTGGTTTGCCTTCTTCATCATAAGATTGACCAATGATAATTAATTCAACTTCGTTTTGATTTGCAATTTCGGCAATTTGTGCCGCGTCAATGATTCTTGAAACATGCTTAATCACGCTCAAAGGATTTGCAATCGTACCAGTCAGGTCACTGAGTGCGAGACCGATTCTTTTTTCACCATGGTCAATTGCTAGAATTCGCATGTAAATATTTTTACCACAGAGTTCACAAAGAACACTGAGAAAATCTTATTAAAATCTCCGTGAACTCCGTGTTCTTAGCATCCCCTTTGGGGGCTGTGGTGAAATCTTTTTATTACTTCACTTCAACCAAAACATTAAACGGAATCAACGGCATCCACTTCCACCATGAAGGCGTGATTGAAATTTGCGGCTCTTCGCGCAGGGAAAAAAATGTTTGCAATTCATCTTTTGCATTTTGTAAATCATGCCCGCGAATTAAATTGAATACTTGCAAAGCATCCACTTGCTTAACTGTGTTTTGACTGGCTTGTAATTGAAAACGAGTCACACCATCCGAATCAGTGAAAGGTGTATCCATTAATTCAAAATTGATTTCATCAATCGTAACAAAATCTTCAGGGATGGATGCGCTTAGGTAAGAATTGGTCAAAGTTTGAATATCATTTGCTAAAAGATAACGGGCAGAAAAATCGGCTTGGATGGTTAAGGTTAATGAATCACTGGCAGTATTTTCAGTCGGAGAAAATTCCTCAACTAAAATTTCTGTTAATTCAATTGTATCTATCAATAAAAAATCTTTTTCAGCAATTTGCGAACGTATTTCAACTTCCGCTTTCAAACGTAATTCATTCAAAACTTCTTCGCGCAACACAGCACGGTCATTTTCATTTGCACCAATTACATTTTCATCCGCGCCACCCGATGTCGCTTCTGGATTACTCACCGTCATTGAAAGCCCAAGTGGTCCTTCAATTGAAGTTATTGTTTCAGCATCCACGTTTCCAAACTCGCCAGCATTCACTGCTTGCACAGCAACTTCTACAATTTGATTTACGCCCCCCGTCAACAAAACGCGATTCAATGTTTCAAAACGAATCAAATCTACTGTTGTAACAATTGTGCCAGCAGGTATGGTCACTTCGCTTGAACTTAAATTTTTGAATTGCACAAATCCCTTGGCTTTTGTTTTTGGTATCGCAATTTGGCTTGTGATTGGTTTTGTTTTTTGCAAATCCACTGTTATAAAAATTTCTTTGGCGGGTATGTCACCATTCAATGAAACTGAATTAAAAGATAAACTCACTTGCACGGGTATCACTGCCGAAACAAGTTTTGATTCTGGATTCAATGTCACTTGTGCGCGTGGAATAAATAAACCCGCTAACACCAAAACAGCTAAAACCCCGATTGAAAATAAGATGATTCTTCCTAACAAAGATTTTATCCATGCGGGTTCTTGGATGCGAACCTCTTCACGCTTCTTTCTTAAGTCAAGTTGGGGCGGCTTCGGGAGCCTTCTCTTCCTCGGAGCAGGAACAGCCCACACGTCCTTTTGAGCCGATGATGTTGAATCAAAAACTGGGATGTTTAACGATTCCGCATCTCGCCGAACATTATTCCAACGAGTCACTAATCCTAATTGTGCACCCAGCGAATCGGCATGGCGTTGTAAAACTTTTAAGTCTAATAATCGCAATGTCACTTTTTCATATTTGGGCCACACCAACAAAATGCGCGGAGTCTTCGCCCACGAAAGTTTATCGCGGACGGAGATGAGATTATCGTGTGATTCAAGGGTGATGATTTTTGTTTTCAAAGTTTTAATTCACCAAAGATGAACGGGGATTTACAGAGATGGATTGATTTAAGATTTTGTGGGCTTCCAAGATGGTGATGGATGCAAGCGGCGGATTTGAATTTTCTTTTGACCAAAATTGATTAACAAACAAGCAGGTAAATCCGTTGCTCGCAAATAATTTAATGCTTGTGCAATATGGTCATCGGTAAGGTTTGAAACGGCTTTTAATTCGACAATTACGAGTTCATTCACAAGCATATCAAGAAAAAATTCACCAACAATTACATTGTCATACTTAACTTTGATAGGATATTGTTGAATTACTTGTAAACCATCTTTGCGCATTTCATGAAAATGAGCGTTTTCATAAACCTTTTCAACAAACCCAATTCCAAGTGTGTTGCTAACTTTATATGCACAATTAATGATTCTTTCAGTGATTTTATCTAACGCATCATCAGCCATCCAATACCTCACTTATTAAATCTCTGTTTATCTCCGTTCATCTCTGGTTTAATTTTCTCGTTTTTTCAACCAAATTCGGCAATGCTTTCAAAAATGAATCAACATGCTCAGCAGTGGAATCTTTTCCAAGTGTTACTCTTAAAGAACCCAATGCCCAATCATCTGAATAACCTAATGCTTTAATCACTTCACTTGGTTCAGGGTTTCCCGTTTTGCAAGCCGAGCCAGACGAGCAAGCAAAGCCAGCAGAATCAAGCATTTGCAAAAGTAAATTACCATCTACATCTTTGAACACA
>JAEURH010000057.1 GCA_016789365.1 Anaerolineales bacterium | reverse complement strand
TACAAATTTCTCGAATGGATTTTGGTGCATCCTCTTTGGTGATTTTCTTATCGGCAACCTTAATGGGCGCACCGCAGTTTGGACAATTCGGTTTGTGTTCTGTAAATTCAGTTCCGCAATATTTGCAAGTAAACATACTTTGCCTCTAAACAGTTTTTATTAATTTTACAGCAATTAATAAAAAACAGACTTCTTTGTAAAAGAAGTCTGTTTTCAAATTTATGGAGTTACTTCCCTAATTTCTTCTTAAACGCTTCTGTCAATGCTGGGACGATTTCAAACAAATCCCCAACCACGCCATACCGCGCGGCTTTGAAGATGGGCGCATCGGCGTCTTTGTTGATAGCGACAATGACTTTTGCATTTCGCATGCCAACCAAATGTTGAATTGCGCCAGAGATGCCGTTTGCAATGTATAAATCAGGCGCAACGACTTTGCCCGTCTGACCCACTTGATGGGAGTAGGGGATATAGCCTGCGTCCACTGCGGCGCGTGAGGCACCAACTGCACCGCCTAAAACTTTTGCTAAATCAGTGACCAATGCAAAGCCTTGTTGAGCACGCCAGATTTCCGCTTGCTTTTCATCCAAACCAGCAGGTGGAGTTAAGGATGGATTATTTGAAACACCGCGTCCACCAGAAACGATGATGCTCGCATCTCCTAAGTTGACTGCGCTTTCAGATGCAGAATAACCTTCGACTGTTGATTTCGCTTCGCCTTTGGCATCCACTTTTGTAATCGTTCCGCTTTTGCCTGTTTCTTGATTAGGTTTTGGGAAAGCACGTCCGCGTAATGTTGCCATGACAGGTTTGCCAACGCAATTTACTTTTTCAAATAATTTCGCTTCATAAATTGGGCGGGTGGCTACAAATGAATCGCCATTTGCTTCTAGACCAGTTAAATCTGTCATCACATTTGTATTCAAATCCACTGCGCACATCGCGGCAAGTTCACGGGTGCGAGCAGTTGTCGGAAACAGAATCAAGTTTGGGTTAAGAGTCGAAGCGAGTGCTGATAAAGTAGAAGCATACGTCTCGGGAAGATAATCCTTTAAAGAAGAATCATCCGCAACGAAAACTTCATCTGCACCATGTTCAAATGCACTCTTGGCAACATCGTTTGCATTTTCACCAAACACAACTGCAACGGCAGAACCAAATTTTTTTGCAACGCCCAACGCTTCCCACGATGATGGTTGCACAGCCCCTTTGAAGTGGTCAATATAAACTAACGTTTTCATAACACTTTCTCCGCGATGATTTTATCGGCAAGTTTTTCTGCAATTTCGGCGGGGCTTTCACCAGTAATCATTTCAACAACGGTTTCGCGCGCGGGTGGTGTCATCAATTCATCACGTTTGATCATTTCTGATGGCGCTGAAATTCCTAAATCGCTCAACGACCAAACAGGAATTTCTGCTTTCGATGCTTTGCGAATTCCCATGAACGATGGATAACGCGGCTCGCCAATACTTTGCACGACGCTTATAACCGCAGGAAGATTTGCTTTGAGGATTTGTTTGCCTTCTTCAAGGACTCGTTCAACAATCACGCTTCTTTCATTGACCTTGATATTGCCAGCCAACCCCAGCATTGGATAACCCGTGAGCCTCGCTGTTTGAGCAGGGGTGACGCCTGCACCATTATCTAATGTTTGGCGACCGAAGATAATCATATCTGCACCAATTTTTTGAATCGCTGATGCAAGCACTTTCGCCGCGCCAAGCGTATCCATATTATTTAACGCAGGGTCAGAAATTAAGATGGCTTCATCGGCTCCCATTGCTAAAGCATGTTTCAATGCTTCTTTTGCAGTTTCTGGTCCGATACAAATTGCAGTGACTGTGCCATTGGTCGCTTCTTTTTGTTGCAAAGCACCTTCAACGGCGTATTCGTCAAATGGGTTGATGACCAACGGCGCATCTCCCCATGAAATTTGCCCACCATCGGCTTTGACTTTCGCCTCCGAGTCTGGGACTTGTTTGATACATGCAATGATTTTCAAAGTTGTGTCTCCTATTTTGGATTTACGATTTTAGAATTACGATTGATTAGAAAAAAACTACTTATCTAGTATTGAAACATAAAATGGATGATTTACTTTTCCATCGCCCTTTATTTCGCTGACTAAGTCTATTAGGCTTAGAATGGAAAAGAGAAAAGTGGCGTTACAAGAATGGCCACCGTTTTTTGAGTCAAAAATATCTGGAGCATAGTTTCTTAGATCGGTTGTGTAAACTTTTTGTCCTCTAAATTTAGAATATGCTTTGTAAAGTTCCTCAAAAGAAACAGAGATTTTTGATTTTCCACGTTGGTAAACAATTTTCTCATCAGAATAAGAAATAATTTTTGATGTACCTCCACCTGGATTAGATATTAAAACACCAACAGGAATATTTAATTTTATACTTTCAGTAAATTGTTTATATTCCATAATTTTCTTCTGTAAGATTTATAGTTTCAGGTTTTAATATCACTTCACCAAAAACGCCATCATCATAAACAACAAATACATCACACCACCTGCTGCCGCAACTATGTTTGCAATTCCATTCAAGTTTGGTGAAATGCCTCGTAACGCAAAATTAATTGTCAGCAAGAACCAAGTCAGGGCATGAGCCCAGCGCAGGATGAAAAAGCGAAAGCCAATGGCTGTCTCTGCGGATTTGGGAATCCCAAAGAAGCTGTAGGCAATGCCGATTGCGAGAGCAAGTCCAGCCCAGACGAGCCAGGGAAGATTGAGAAAGCCTTTAATCATTAAACTTGAAACCTTAAACTTTCAACCTGTAACTATTTGAAACTCGAACTACTCAAAATTTTTCCATTCTCCAAGTCAATGTCACAGAATTGACCGCTGGTGGTGAAGGTGGAGAGAGTACCGTCCTCAGTGAGTTTTACTTTGGAAAATAAAGTCCGCGCATCAGGCTTTTCTGCTTTCCAGACGACTTCTCCGTTGGAGTTGACCAAATACAAATTTGATTCTCCAAACGGGAATCCGCTGTGATTTTCTAAGACAACCGTGCCTGATTTAAGTGCAATGGTCTTTTCAATTTGAGTAAAAAGTGGGGTAACTGCCATCGTGTGCCTGTCCTTTTGTTGAGCAGGCATATTATACACAATCTAAGAAAATCCCCTCTCCCAAATGGGAGAGGGGTTAGGGGTGAGGGCAAGTTAAATAAAAAAGCCCGACGCGTCTATGAATTTTCGCATCGGGCTAGGGGTTGGGATAGTCTTCTTTCATTGCTCTTGAACTCCCATATTGCTGAGTTCTTCTTGGCTGAATTGGGCTACGAATAAATCTGCGCCTGCCAGAATGAGCAGTAGAAGAACCACCGCTACTGCAAATACGAACATGTTGCAACTCCTTTCTACTTCAAATAATATAACTACTTTTAATACAAAAAGATATATCCCCTAACAGTACTGTAATGCTTTAACAATACAAAAATGTTAGGCATATATATTTAACGTATTTCATGCAAATTTGGTTCCATCAATAATTGCTAATCACAAACTGAGTGGCTAAAAATGAGAGTAAAAAGAGTTTTTTTACCACAGAGAACACTGAGTTCACGGAGAAAATAAGAGGAAATCTCTGTGTTCTTTGTGGTCTCTGTGGTTAATTCTTTTTCTTTAACCTTGAAATTAGCTACTCCCATTGCTAACGGCTAATTGACATTCGCTTTATTTGAGATAAAATTCAACCCGCATTGCCGAAGTGGCGGAATTGGCAGACGCGCCACGTTCAGGGCGTGGTGAGAGCAATCTCATGAGGGTTCAAGTCCCTCCTTCGGCACAGTTTTAAGTACACAGGTAAACAGGTAGACAAGTAGATAGGTACACAGGCAGAAAAATATCCTTGTGTACCTGTTTTCGTGTCTACTTTTCTACCTTAAAGTGGTATAATTTCACTATAAAAGAGGCTCTCGCTTCATCTATTAGCAGACACGAAGTTAAGTCCCCACCTTCGTGTCTTTTTATGCCAAAAAACTAACCCCTAAAGGTCTGCAAAACTACCCAAATTTGCTCAATTTTCACAAAAACACCTTTAGGGTTTTATTGAAGAAGGAAACCTATGACCGACGAAACCCTCCCTGTAACAAATGCAGGCAACATCGAAACCGTAGATATTGACGCTCAAATGCGCTCTGCCTACCTCGATTACGCTATGAGCGTGATTGTGGCGCGTGCCCTGCCAGATGCCCGTGATGGGCTAAAACCCGTCCACAGGCGCATTTTGTACGCCATGCACGAGCTGGGGATTCGTTCAAACTCTTCTTTCAAAAAATCTGCGCGTATCGTGGGTGAAGTGCTGGGTAAATATCACCCGCACGGTGACTCGGCTGTGTATGAATCTATGGCACGCATGGCGCAGGATTTTTCCATGCGCTACCTGCTTGTGGATGGTCAAGGTAACTTTGGTTCAGTAGATGGCGATGCTCCCGCCGCAATGCGTTACACCGAAGCCAGAATGCAAAAAATGGCTGAAGAAATGCTTGCGGATTTGGAAAAAAACACTGTTGATTACGGTGCTAACTTTGACGATTCGCTTCAAGAGCCCCTCGTTCTGCCTGCTCGTGTCCCCAACCTTTTGCTTAATGGAGCATCGGGTATTGCCGTCGGTATGGCGACGAATGTGCCACCTCAAAATTTACGCGAGTTAACCGCCGCTATTAATCACCTCATTGAAAATTATGACAAGATAGATGATGTCACTGTTGAAGATTTGATGAAATTCGTACAAGGACCAGACTTCCCGACAGGTGGCATGATTGTCGGCACAGAAGGAATCATCTCGGCGTATGGAACAGGTCGAGGTCGCATTGTGATGCGTGGTATTGCTCACATCGAAGAGACCAAAGCAGGGCGGTATCAAATCAATATTACTGAGATTCCATATCAAGTAAATAAATCCACATTGATTGAACGCATTGCTGAATTGGTGCGTGACGATAAGATTGACCAAATTTCAGACCTGCGCGATGAATCTGACAAACGCGGCATGAGCATTGTGATTGAGTTGAAACGCGGCGCGCAACCGAAAAAAGTTTTGAATCAATTATATAAATTTACGGCGTTGCAATCCACATTTGGTGTGCAAATGTTAGCGTTAGTTGATGGCGAACCACGCACACTATCACTCAAACGCTTGTTGCAAATTTTTATCGAACATCGTCAAGTTGTGATTACGCGCCGTTCACAATTTGAACTTGATAAAGCCAAAGCAAGAATTCATATTTTAGACGGTTATTTGATTGCATTAAATAATATTGATGCGATTATCAAGACCATTCGTGAAGCGGAAGATGTTGATACCGCCAAAACCAATTTGATGAAAAAATTCAAATTGAGCGAATTGCAAGCGCAAGCAATTTTGGATATGCAACTCCGCCGCCTTGCCGCATTGGAACGTTGGAAAATTGAAGAAGAACATAAGCAAGTAGCTGAAACGATTAAATATCTTGAAGATTTGCTTGCTAACCCAAAGAAAATTTTGGCATTGATTAAAGATGATATGAACGAAATCGCCGAAAAATATGGCGATGAACGCCGCACACGCATTGCCGCCGATGCCCAAGAAAATATTCATGATGAAGATTTAATTCCTGATGAATCGGTGTTGATTAGTTTGACTGAACGTGGCTACATCAAACGCGTTGCCGCGACTGTGTTCAAATCGCAAAGCCGAGGCGGACGTGGTGTGAAAGGTCACACGACAAAAGAGGAAGATGAAGTTGTGATGTTAATTCCAGCACGCAGTCACGACACGATGTTGTTCTTCTCAGATAAAGGCAAAGTGTATTCTGAAAAGGTCTATCAAATCCCAGATTTTGACCGCGCCACAAAAGGCATTCCATTGGTTAACATTTTGGCATTAGGACCCAATGAAAAAATTACAGCCGCCATGGCAGTGCGTGATTTTTCACCGAATACTTTTTGTATGATGATGACTGGACGCGGACGTATCAAACGCGTTTCGATGGAAGAATTTGCTTCTGTACGACCTTCCGGTTTGATTGCTCTCAACCTTGACGAAGGTGATACTTTAGGCTGGGCACGTTTAACCACAGGCAAAGATGAAATCATCATTGTCACCGAAAATGGGCAAGCATTAAGATTTAGTGAAACCAAAGTTCGTGCAATGGGACGACAAGCCGCAGGTGTAAATGGAATTAAATTAAAAGCAGGCGATATTGTGACAAGTATGGACGTAATTGAAAAAGATGGCACGCTGTTAGTTGTCACTACCAAAGGTTTTGGAAAACAAACGCCGTTGAAGGAATATGCTCCCAAAGGACGCGCTACCAACGGCATCGCTACCATTGACCAAAAAGCCATTAAAGAAATTGGCAAAATTGCCGCCGCACGTGTTGTTCAAAAAGATGATGATTTGACGATTATGACTGCCAATGGCGTTGCTATTCGTTTGAAGTTGAAGGATGTAAAACAATCCGGGCGGGCGACGCGAGGCGTGCACCTCATCAAACCACAAGAAGGTGACAGTGTTGCTTCAATGGCGCGTATATCCGCAGAAGATTTGAAGAAGGCAGGCGCGTCTGTTGAAGAGGGTGAAAAAGTAGAAGAACAACCGAAACTTGTGTAAAACAAAAATGTTTCTCCCTGCGCCGTTCTCGGCGCAGGGTTTTTTAATTAAATAAGCCACCGAGAGCGGTGGCTTGAGCGAATGAATAAAACCTTGTCTGTTACTTTAATGACCCCGTAGGGGTCAAATGATTATAGATATTTTCATTAGTAACATAAAACCCCGAAGGGGTGTCATAGTTTATAAAATCTATGTCATCCCTTCGGGATTTTTTATTTTTTGCTTTATTCTATAATCTTACCATCCCTACGGGATTATTAAAACATTATCCTCTGCGTTGCTAACAGACACAACACCCCGATGGCGCACGTCATCAATGACAACAAAACGACAATCACAAAGCGTTGAATGGAAGTCATGCCTAAAAAGCGACTAGACCTTCCTCCGCTTCGGCGTGTGCCAGCGGCAGGTTGAAATTTGGCTTGTTCATCAAAATCTTTAGATGATTCTTCACGAAGATTATCAAACATAATCATTGACCTCGTTGTTTTTTTACCAGAGATAAACGGAGATACACTGAGTTTTGCAAGAATTCATCTCTGTAAATCTTTGTTCATCTCTGGTTGATTAGCAAAAGTATATCACGCGGCAGGGCGCAGGCTTACATCCCCAAAACGGACTATAACAGGATTGCTATTGTCATCGCTCAATCTTAAACTTCCATCATCTTCTAGCCCATCTAAAACGCCAGTTTGTGAAATTTCATCGCCAGATGTGATTTGCACTTGCCAATGACGAAAGGCAAGGCGTTCTTCCCAAGTTTTTATCAATTCATTAGAAGCAAGTTTTTCACGCCATGCAACAAAAGCAGATAAGATTTCTCGCAAAATTTCTTCACGGGCAGGTGGTTCCTTATCTAATTCATCTTCAATACTTGTAGCGGGGAATTTTACCGAGTCATCAGGCGGAACAGAATTTTTATAAACATTAATTCCCATACCAATCACTAACGAATCCACGTCACTGCCAGACCAAACTGATTCAACTAAAATCCCTGCTATTTTTTTATTGTTTATCAAAACATCATTGGGCCATTTGATTTTAAGAGCGAGTCCCATCGTCAGCAAGGCATCGGTAATTGAAACAGACATCAAGCCGACGGTCCGCGAGAGATGCGGTTTTATTATTTCATCAGGTCTAAGAATCAAACTAACAGCCAAAGCACTTCCTTTTGGGGTGTGCCAAGTTCTATGCAATCTTCCACGCCCACGTGTTTGTTCATCTGCAATGACTAGTGAAAAATCTTTTGCGCCGCTTGCCGCCCAAGCGAGTGCTTCATCGTTGGTTGAACCAATGGAATCAAAATAACGTAACCCGCTGATATTTATTTTTGATAATGCTTTTTTGAGGGAGGTTTCGTTCATGTTTGTATTATGTCATTGCGAGGAGTTGCAAGGCAACGACGAAGCAATCTTATTATTAAGTTGGAGATTGCTTCGCCACATAAAGCAAGAGCGTGGCTCGCAATGACATGATGTTACTGCAAAATTTGATACGGATTAACATTCGAGCCGCCAATGCGAACTTCAAAATGTAAATGCGCACCAAATGAATTACCAGTATTGCCAGAAAGCCCAATCACAGCGCCCTGACCAACGGTTTGACATTGTGTAACAAAAATTGTGCTTAAGTGGGCATATACCGTTACATAGCCGTTGCCATGGTCAATTTGCACCACGTTGCCATAACCATAATTCCAACCGCCTTGTGCCATCGTCACTACGCCTGTGCCAGAAGCATACACATTCGAACCTTCTGGGGCATCAATATCAATTCCTAAGTGACCAGGTCCATACGCATTACCAGAAAGCGAAACACTATCTGCGGGCCAACCAAAACCACTTGCTACAGGTCCGCCACCACAAACATTTGCGGCATTACCACCACCTGTGCCAGTGTTCGCCCCACGTGTTGTGGTGGGTAAATCTGCCGCCCAGTTGCGTAATTCACGCGAACCGCCGGGAACAAAAATTTTCGTTCCAACTTCAACGGTAGGGTTTGTCAAATCAATATTGTTGCCAGTGAAATCAATAATATCTTGTGGCTCGGCATCGAATTTATCTGCCACACTTTCAAAGGTATCGCCCTCTTTCCAAACATAATACATGCCATCAGCAGGTGGGATGAGCAACTCCATGCCGGGGCGCAGGCTATGCGGATTATCTTCTAATTGCTCGTTCACATATAAAATTGTTTCAGTTTTGATTTTATAATCTTCAGCGATGTTATACATGGCATCACCACGCGAAACGCGATAGAGTACAGGTTCGCTACGTTCACGTTCTGGGATATTTGTTTTCAATTGCAAATCACGAAAAATAGATTGGAAAAATCCGCTTCCCGACTCGCCGACAATTGGTTCTGCTCCATTAGGCTGAGCAATACCTGATGACTCTTCTGTTGGCTGTGCCGAAACAGTGACAATTTGTGGTGGCAATGTGCTTTTGTAATACAACGTGCCACCTAACAAACTAATTACTAAAAGAATTGTCACAACCCAACTAACCAGCGTGAATCTATCTGCCTTTTGAGGTATCTTAATTCGCGGCTCCGTGGGCGGTTCATCCACCGCAGAGTGTTCCTCTTGCTGTGGTTTTGATTTTCTTTTGAAGGGTACTTTGATTTTTTCTAAAAAGTTTTTCATTCTTTGTATAACTCCGTAGGAGTGAAATGATTATAGGTTGTTCAACATTTTGATTCTAAACCCCAGAGGGGTGACATATTCTTAAATCTATGTCATCCCTACGGGATTGATGATAAACGCAATTTGATTTCTATAATCCTGTTATCCCTACGGGATTTTATAAATCGTTCTTGGTTAAATTTTCTAAGAACTCAATATTATTTTTCGATTTTTCCATCCGTGTAACGATTGCTTCAGTGGCAACAGATGGGTCCATGCCTGCGCCTTGTGGCGGGGGAGTAGTCATTTGAATAAACATACGGCGCATCAACCATACACGTTGCATGAGGTCTGGTCCGAGCAATAAATCTTCACGTCTTGTGGATGAGCGTTCAATATCCACAGCAGGATATGTACGGCGTTCTTGTAACTTGCGAGATAAGTGCAATTCCATATTGCCTGTACCTTTGAACTCTTCATACACAACATCATCCAAACGTGAGCCTGTATCTACTAAACAAGTTGCAATGATGGTCAATGAGCCGCCTTCTTCTACATTACGTGCCGCACCGAAAAATCTTTTTGGCGGATACAAAGCCGAAGGGTCCATACCTCCAGATAAGGTTCTGCCCGAAGGATTAACGACCAAGTTATAGGCGCGGGCGAGGCGGGTAATTGAGTCCATTAAAATTACCACATGGCGACCAATCTCCACCAAACGCTTAGCGCGTTCTAATGCGAGTTCAGCCGTGCGGACGTGTGAAGTGACTGGCTCATCAAATGTAGAGGCGACCACTTCGGCATCCACAGAACGGTCCATATCAGTCACTTCTTCTGGGCGTTCACCGATGAGGGCGATAATCAAATGCACGTCGGGATATTTGGTTGAAATAGAATTTGCAATTTGCTTGAGAATGGTTGTTTTGCCCGCCTTTGGTGGTGAAACGATTAACCCACGTTGACCTCGTCCGATTGGTGCAATTAAATTAATTAAACGTGGGGCAAGTGTGGCTTGGTCAGTTTCTAAATCAAAACGTTTGTCTGGAAAAATTGGGGTAAGTTGTTCAAAGACAACGCGGCGTTTCATTTCTTCTGGGTCTATGCCGTTGATGGATTCTACTTTCAATAAACCGAAATGTCTTTCACTTTCACGCGGTGGGCGTACCTGACCAATGACCAAATCGCCTGCACGTAAATCATATTTTCTTAATTGTGCTTGCGAAACATACACATCTTGGTCACTGATGCGATAGTTGGTGGCTCGTAAAAAGCCAATGCCTTCGCTCATAATTTCCAAAATGCCGCCACGCAATTCAATGCCTTCTTTTTGCGCCTCGGCTTCGCGGATGAGCATCGCAAGCGTTTCTTTCTTTAACCGATTGGCATTCGGAATGTTAAAAGTTTTTGCCATGCCGCGTAATTTGGCTAGGGGTTCATTTTCGAGTTCTAATATTTTCATGATGTTTTCTCTTTTTGGGAATGTGGAATAATATAAATGCAAAAACGACCAGTCCCCGCTGTGTGGGCTGGTGAATTTCCTCAGGATGTGATTCGTGAATTTGGGGTTTTAGTCAAGGTTCTCGTTACAATTTTTCAGACGCGCAAGTTCAACCACTGGATTTTAGAATTTCAAGTTTTAAGCGTCTGGGGAGATATTCAAATTATAGCACCACCACAAAAGAGTTGCAAGCACTAATTTTGATTCAACATACGATTTTGCAAGTTTGATAAATGCCTATACAAGCTATCACTTTGTATCAAACTTTGATGTGTGCCACGCTCTACAATTTGACCGTGATTCATTACCAAAATTTCATTTACATTTTCCAAACCAATCAAACGATGTGTAATTAACAAAGATGTTTTTTGTTTCATCACGGCAAATAAAGTTTTCAAAACTTCTTTTTCAGTTAATGGGTCTAAATTGGCGGTGGGTTCATCTAAAATTAAAATCGGCGCATCTTTTATCAATGCACGCGCAATTGCTAATCTCTGACGTTCTCCACCAGAAAGCCTCAAACCTTGTTCACCAATCATTGTGTCGTAACCTTTTGGCAGACTCAAAATAAAGTCATGTATTTGTGCGGCTTGACATGCTGATTCAATTTCTTCTTTGGTGACTTGCTTCCGCGCGAATCTCAAATTTTCGTAAATAGATGTATTAAAGAAATATGTATTTTGAGATACATACCCGCATCTTTTTCTGACTTCATCCTGATTCTGCACTTTGACATTTTCTTCGCCCAAGCAGATTTCTCCCATTTGATAATCCCAAAATCGTAATATCAAATTTGCAATTGTGCTTTTCCCTGCACCACTTGGACCAACGATAGCAATTGAAGTTGCAGGTTGTAAGTTGAAGGTTATATGTTGAAGAGCAGGAATGGTTTGAGATGGATAGGTGAAGGTCAAATCCGTAATTCGTAATTCGTGATTCGTAATTTCTGACTGATTACTGATTACTGATAACTGCTCTTTAACTTCTGGCTCTGTATCTACTACTTCAAACAATCTCTTCGCGGCTTCGCGTGAGGAATTCCAGGCTTGGGCGGCAACTGGAAGGGGAGTGACTGCTTCAAATGATGCAAGAGTTAGTAAAGCCAAAGAAGCCAGCATTGGACCAGCAAGATTTCCATCTGTCACTTGCGGAATACATAAAAATAAAATTGTCCATAAGGCGAGGTTGGTTAATAGAGTAGATAAGCCTGCACCGATGCCTGTGATTAATGACAATCGTTTTTGAGCATAGCCATACTTTATGCCTTGTGATGAGATTTTATTTAATCTTTCATTTGCTCTGCCATAAGCGATTAAATCTGCAATGCCTTGAATGCCATCTACAAGTTGTGTGTGTAAGTTGGCTCGGATATTAATTGTTTGCTCAGCAGATTTGCGCGAGATGATTTGCGTCAGCCATGGGAGAATCAAGCCGAGGGTGAGAAAAAATGTCAAATAGACAGGAGCAAGTATGGGGTAGAAAGAAGCGAGGAAGATGGCAGTAAAAAGTCCAATAATGATGGCAGTCAATGGTGGCGAAATGACTCGCACATAAAAATTTTCCAATGTTTCAACATCGCCGATGATTCTTGAAAGTAAATCACCTGCGCGGAAGTTCATCAGGCGGGCGGGCGCAAGTGGTTCAAGTTTTTCATAAAACCAAATCCGAAATTTTGCGAGCAAACGAAATGTGACATCATGCGAAACAAGGCGTTCAAAATAACGCGAGAGCGCGCGCGTGATTCCAAAAAATCTTGTGCCAACGGTGGAAACACCTAAATCTGCAACAGAGGTTGCAATTGCGGCGGTTGAAATTAACCAAGCGGATGTACCCATTAATGCAACGCTTGCGCCGATGGTGATGGAACTTAATAAAACTGAAAATGCAACGCGATGCCAATTGCCTTTGAGAAATGATAGCAAGCGTAATGTTGTTGATGGTTGGTTATTAGTAATCCCCAAAGGGGACGCTGTTGGTAATTTGTAATTGTTCTCGTAATTCGTGATGCGTGATTCGTAATTGATTTTAGATTTTACGTATTCTGTATTACGAATTACGTTTTGATTCTTTCCTCTTTCTTCTTTCATTTCATTCGTCTTCACCATCTTTGCATATAAACCATTTTTATTAATTAACTCATTGTGTGTACCTTGCTCAATGATTTTGCCTTCATCTAAAACAATGATTTGGTCTGCTTTGAAAATTGTGTTGAGGCGATGTGCAATGGTGATGACAGTTTTGTCTTGCATCAATTTTTTTGTTGATTCTTCAAGCAATGATTCGGTTTCAGGGTCTAGACTAGAAGTGGGTTCATCGAGAATTAAAATAGGAGCATCTTTGAGAAAGGCTCTGGCGAGTGCAAGGCGTTGGGCTTGTCCGCTAGAGAGGCGAGAGGCGTTTTCGCCAATGATAGTTTCATATTTTTCAGGAAGCGATTCGATAAAGTCATGCAGTTGAGCAGATTTCGCGGCTTGGATAATTTCTTCGTCTGTCGCATCTGCTTTACCAAGTCGAATGTTATTTTCAATCGTGTCGTGAAAGAGATGTGGTTTTTGTGGAACCCATGCAATTGAAGAGCGTAATTCGGAATTCGTAATTTGTAATTGATTGTTGAAGGCTATATTTCCTTCCGTAGGTTGGATGAAGCCAAGCAATAAATTTACGAGAGTGGATTTCCCTGAACCTGTTTTACCAACCAACGCAATGTGTTGACCTTTGTTGATTGTTAAACTTATATTTTGTAATGCAGGTTTAGATTCGTTGGGATAGGTGAATGATAAATCAGTAATAAGTAACGCGTGATGAGTAACAAGTTCTTTTTCCATATTACTCGTTACTCGTAACCCGTCTTTTATATCTGGCTCTGTATCAAGTATTTCATAAATCTTTTTGGCGGCGGTTGTTCCATTCATGCCTGCATGGAATTTTGTACCTAAGGCACGGAGTGGCATGTAAAACTCTGGAGCGAGTACCAACAAAAATAATGCAGGCTGAAAATCCATGAAGCCGTAAAGTAATCTAAATCCAATTTCAACGGCGACAACTGCTGTGCTGATGGTTGCTAATAATTCCAAAGCGAGTGCTGATAAAAATGTGATTCGTAAAACTTTGAGCGTCGTGTCCCGATATTGCTCACTGATTTTGGCAATATTTTTTGCCTGACCTTTGGATTGACCAAATAATTTTAAAGTTGTCAGTCCTTGTAGGCTATCTAAAAAATGAGCACTTAATAATTGCAACGTGTCGTATTGACGTTTGGTGACAATCTCCGCGCCTTTGCCGATGATAATCATAAAAAATGGAATCAATGGTGCAGTAATAAGAAATACGAAACCAGTTAATAAATCAATAGGGAAGACGAAGATAAGAATAGATATTGGAACCAATGCGGTGATGACTAACTGCGGAAGATATTGACTGAAATACGCATCCAACGCTTCAATTCCCTCGACTGCGGCTGTGGTCAGTTCCCCTGTACGTTGACCTCGCGAGTAAGCAGGTCCCAACTTTAGGATGTGAGCAAAAAGTTTTTCGCGTAAGTCTGTTTTGATTTTGACTGCAACTGCATTGGCAGAGACTTCACTTAGCCATGATAAAAATGCACGTCCACTAATGGCGAGCAAAATAAAGATAAGCAATGACATCACCTGAGCAAGCGTTTGTTTTTCAAGAAAAACATTATTAATCACACTGCTGAGGAGATGTGCTTGCCAAATGGTCAGCAACCCAGCCACAAATCCAGAAAGAATCGTTAATGTCAAATGGAAGCGAGAGTCGCGGGTGAGGGTGAGGAGTCTACGGTGCATGACTAAATAAATACCGTCCCGCAGGTTTTTTGCAAAAATTATTTTGTGATACCAAACCTACGGGACGTTTTGCTTTATTAATAAATCAAAGTCTTTTTATCTGTGCTGATGCGTTTGCGGAAGATGTAATATGCCCAGCCTTGATAGACCAGCACGATTGGCACAAACACAAGCGCAACAATGGACATGACAGTCAATGTATATTGCGATGAGGAAGCATTATAAATGGTCAGTGACCATTCGGGATTCAAACTTGAAATCATCACACGCGGAAACATGAGTGTGAAGAACGAAACTTGAGTTAACACAATGTGTAATGCAACACTCAAGAACGCCCAGCCTTCCATTTTGCGGTTAATAAAAAATGTGGTGACGAGAATTGCAATCACTGCTGAAAGCGGCGTGAAGCCTGGGTTGATACCAATTTTTGTAGAAATGTCGGTTGATGTGTAGGTGAAGAATGCTAACAACACAACCACAATTGCCGCAAGTACATATAAGTTTTTGGATAATTCTCGCGCGCGTTCTCTTAATTCACCTTCGAGTTTGAGTGTCAGGAAAGTTGAACCGTAAAGCAAGAATACGGAAACCATGGTCACACCGCCGAGCAAACCAAATGGATTCAACAATGTAAACAAGTTACCTGTGTACATCATGTCTGCATTAATCGGTACGCCGCGTGCTAAGTTTGAAAATGCAGTGCCAAGTAATAAAGCGCATAAGAAAGAACCAATCGCAATCATCCAATCAAACGTGTGTCGCCATTTTGGATTTGCATCTTTTGAACGATATTCAAATGAGATGCCGCGAATGATTAATCCAATCACGAGCAAGAACAACGCGAGATAAAATCCGCTGAACATGGTTGCATACCAGTGGGGGAATGCGGCGAATGTGGCGCCACCTGCTGTCAGAAGCCATACTTCATTACCATCCCAAGTGGAACCGATTGTGTTGATGATGGCGCGGCGTTCTTCATCTTTTTTACCGAGGAAAGGTAACAACATGCCAACACCGAAATCAAAACCTTCAAGGATGAAGAAACCAATCCAAAGTACGGCAATCAAAATAAACCAAAGCGTTTGTAAAAATTCGTAAGACATATCTTCCTCCGTATCAATCTTGTGAACCAACTAATGTTGGAGCAACGTCAACCGATTCGTGCAGAGCGGCATCGGGTCCAGCCACGATATATTTTTTCATCAAATACACCATAGCAACTGCCAAAGCGCCATACACCACTGTATAACCAATTAATGAAATCCATAAATCAACCACAGTGAGGTTTGGCGATACTGCATCTTCAACTTTCAATAAACCTTGCACAATCCATGGTTGGCGACCCATTTCAGTCAAAATCCATCCGCTGGAGTTTGCAAGATATGGCAATGCAATCACCCATGGAACCCATTTCATCCATTTGGCATTTTCATATTTTCCACGTGTTGCCAGCAAGAATAAAAATGACAAGCCCATCATAATGAATCCAATCGTCATCATAATGCGGAATGACCAGTAAGTGAAAACAATGAGCGGAACATAATCTCCCGGACCATATAATTCCACATATTCTGCTTGGATGTCATCTACGCCTCGAACTTCGCAAGTGAAGTTGTTACATGCTAGGAAGCTTAATACTGCGGGGACACGCCATGACCAAACTTCTTGCTTGCCTGTTAAATCTCCAATGGTGATAATTGAAAACGGCGCAGGAGCAGACGTTTCATAATGCGCTTCAATCGCGGCAAATTTCATCGGTTGCGTTTCAAACATGTATTGACCGTTGGTGTGACCACCAAAGAAAACCAATGTGCTGGCGATTAATCCGACAATGGTTGCAGTTTGAAATGAAGTTTTGAATAAACTCACATTTTGTTTTCTGAAAATGTGATAAGCACTGACACCGATAATCAAAAAACTTGCAGTGGCTAAACCAGCCGCAATGGTGTGCCAGAAAAATAACCAGCCTTTTGGATTTGTGACTAAGGCAAAGAAATCTACCAATTCAGCACGTCCGTTGACTTCGTTAATCACATAGCCTACGGGGTGTTGCATCCAACCATTGGCGAGCAAAATCCAAAGAGCAGATAAATTTGAACCAATAGCAACCAGCCAGATGGAAGCCAGATGCGCTTTTTCAGGAATTTTTCCTTCGCCGAAAATCCAAATCCCAATAAAAGTGGATTCCATAAAGAAAGCCATCAGGGCTTCGATGGCAAGGGGTGCACCAAAAATGTCACCGACATAACGAGAGTATTCCGACCAGTTCATGCCGAATTGAAATTCTTGCACAATGCCAGTGACGACACCGATAGCAAAGTTGATGAGAAATAATTTCCCAAAAAATTTTGCTAGTTTGCGAAAGTCTTCATCGCGGGTTTGGTAGTAACGGGTTTGGAAATACGCCACAAACCAAGTGAGCCCCAAAGTGAGGGGTACAAAAAGAAAATGATACACAGTGGTCAAGCCGAATTGCAGTCGTGAAAGGGTGAGTGGATCCATATATTACTAATCTCCTTTGTGATATTTTTCACTAACTTGTGAAAATTGTAACAACCTGACTCGGATTTGTCAAGCCTTTTTATTAGTTAGAACACAACCCCATTTTTTCAGTTTCTATTCCGTCAAAATATACGAGTGATATAATCTCTAAAACTTTAATACAGAGGTAATTCAAGCATGGATATTAATCCAGTCATTTTTAGTTTCAAATTATTTACATGGAATGTCACCCTCACGTGGTACGGTTTGATTGTGATGAGTGGTGTTTTAGTGGGTGCATGGTTTGCAGAACGTGAAGTGCGCCGACGTGGTGAAAACGGAGAAGTATTGCTTGATGCAATGATATGGCCCGTTATCATCGGCATTATCGGTGCAAGGTTATGGTATGTAGTAAATGCAATTCTTGGTGGCAATACTTCATTTACTCAAGACCCACTTTCTATTATCCGCCCTCCAATTGCAGGCTTACATTTTTTTGGTGGCTTGTTATTTGGCGCAATTGCTTTAATTATTTATCTCAAACGCAATGGTTATGATGTGTGGCTATTTTTAGATGCTGTTGCTCCAGTAACTTTGCTTGGGCAAGCAGTGGGCAGATGGGGCAATTTCATTAATCAAGAATTATATGGTCCGCCAACGACTCTGCCGTGGGGCATTCCTATTGGAGCAGGACATCGCCTCCCGGCTTACGCCGACCTGACTCAGTTCCCTGTAGATACTACTCGCTTCCACCCGACTTTTGCCTACGAAATGATTCTCAATGTTTTGGCATTTCTTTTTATTCTTTGGTACGTTCGCAAAGATGAAAATGAAAAGCCTGGTACCGCCTTTAGTTTGTGGTTAATTTGTGCTGGATTCATTCGCGTGTTCATTGAATTTTTCCGCCCAGACCAACCCCGCATTGGTGACTCGTTTGTTTCATATACAATGGTTGTGGCATTCTTAATGGGTGTTGCCGGTGTAGTTTTATTTTTAGCACGAAATGGAAGATTACAACTTGCTGCGCTTGAAAATTGGGCAGAAGAATATAAAGTCAAAAAAGTAGAGAAGAAAACTACTCCGCTACCTCGTAAGAGACATTTCGTTGAAGATGAATCTGATATGGATAATCAAGAAGAAATTAAGTCACCGAAGCGAAAATCTACTGTGAAGAAACCTGTTGCGAAAAAGACGACAGCAAAGAAGACAACTGTGAAACGGAAGACAGGAAAATAAGTAGATAAGTAGACAAGTAGACAATTGAGCATATTAAATAAAAACAGGTAGAGAAATCCTCTACCTGTTTTCTTGTATACCTGTATACCTGTTTACCATTACATATCCAATTCAATTTGCTGAACTGGAACCAAATCTTCTCTGGTGTCAAAATTGAATCTTTCAAAAATATCTTTATAAATTTCTACAATTTGCTCACGCGTGAAGCCCATTTCTTCGAGTGAATAATTATGGTCGCTTTTGAAAGCCAAAGTTTCTTTCACCGCTTGGTCAATGATGATGGGTAAGCCAGGCTGGTCAGGGTAACCAAATTGCTCATAAAAACCACGAATCACTGCTTCGGGGCGTTGAATCAAATCGTCATAGCTCACAATCAAGTGTCGCGGAGAAGGATGCGAATCTAAATATCTCAACGGGTGACGATACCAATGTTGAGTCATATCTACAACTTCATCAATGTACAAATATCCATCACCAGGGTCAGTGAATTGACGGCGGGCATAATTAATCCACGAAATAGTTGAAGGCAACATATCTAATGGATTGCGCGCGAGATATAAAATGCGGGCATCTGGAAAAAATTCTGCCAACGTTTCAATCTTCGGACTGAAAGCAGGGTTCTTCGCTACAAAATATTTTTTACCTTTATTGGCATACATGTGCCTTTGCAACATAGACTTATAAAAAGTCATAATCCGTTTTTTATGTTCAGGTGCAAGCGCTTCATCAAAATGTTGATAATCTGGGAATTCATCTGCAAAGGGGAACAGGAAAAATACAAAATATCCATCCCAAATATGCAAATGAATATTTTCATCCTCTTCTGGTTTGAAAAACGAAATCGGATGAATTTTTATTTTTCCCAACGTGGCTTTATCAAAAGCATATAACCATTTATGTAAAATACCGCCTAAAAACTTTTTATCAAAACGAGAAACCAGTTGAGTAATTTTCTTTTGTGTTACCGAAGGAGTTAAGTAAATATCCCATGTGGTTAAACTTGTAAATGTTTCTTCATCACGTGAAAGCAAACGCTGTAAAAATGTTGAACCACTTCTTAAGTTACCTAAAATGAATAATGGTTTTTCAACCACATGCGTTTTATGAGCAGGGAATAAAATATCATCTAGCCAAAAGAAAAACCAGTGCATCAATGCACCAAGGGGCCAAACGGTATAAAAAAGAAGTAGAAATAAAAATCGTTTGCGGGTGAGGCGGGCGGGAGTGTTTTTGTTGTCAAAAAAAGAACGATAAAATGTTCGCCAAAAAAGCCGAAAGTTATATCTCATTCAGAGCGGGATCCTTGAAATGGTATTGAGTTTATTCTATCAGTAAATTGCCTTTTGATAAAACCCCGCTTCTTGACTAGGGGATGCTTGATTCTGCTTCTTCGACTTATGTCATTGCAATGAGGCTTTTGTAGTTCCATCCGAAGCAATCTCCTGTCAGTTGGAGATTTCGGCAAAGCCAAATACAACTCACATTGTCTTACTCAATGATGTAAAATTTGCTTTAATGACCTCGTAGAGGTCAAATGATTATAGAATTGGTATAGGTAAATTTTAACCCCGTAGGGGTGTCATATATTTTATGTCATCCCTACGGGATTTGATTAATGTCAATTTGATTATCTATAATCATTCCATCCCTTCGGGATTTACAGGAGACAATATGCCAAAAGATTTGTTAACTTACACAGCAACACAAGATTATTTAACCTCGCTCGTTCCGCCACGAGAAAAAGAAATGCAAGAGATGGAAGCATACGCGGAAAAGCATAACTTTCCAATTATTGGCGCAACTTGCGGATATTACATCTATCAACTAGCGCGGATGATAAATGCTAAATCTATTTTTGAACTCGGCTCTGGGTATGGATATTCAACTGCTTGGTTTGCCAAAGCCTTGAGGGAAAATGGTGGAGGCGTTGTGCATCACACGGTGTGGGATGAGAAACTGTCGCAGATGGCGAAACAGCATCTAGTCAAGTTAGGAAGCGATGATTTAGTTAAATTCCACATGTCTGAAGCGGTTGAAGCCTTGAAGAAAACTGAAGGTCCATTTGACATCATATTCAATGATATTGATAAAGAACAATACCCTGCATCATTGCCTGTGATTAAATCCAAATTGCGGAGTGGTGGCATTTTGATTATTGATAACATGCTTTGGCATGGCGATATATTTAATAAAGATGATGTGAGACCTGCTACCGAAGGCGTACGTGAGTTTACAAAACAAATTACAAATGATAACGATTGGATTGTTTCACTCGTGCCGATGCGTGATGGGATGATTGTGGCGTATAAAAAATAATTCATGTCATTGCGAGCCACATTCTTGTTCGTTGTGGCGAAGCAATCTCCAATATCATCATAAGATTGCTTCGTCGTGATGTTTCACATCACTTCTCGCAATGACGAAGGATATTAAATGACAAACTTCAATGTAATTCCTGACCGTAGAAAAATTTCCAACATTACCAAATGGACTTGGTTTCCAAAAGATGTTCTGCCGATGTGGGTGGCAGATATGGATTTTCCTGCGCCAAAACCGATTTTAGATTCATTAGATAAATTATTGAAACATGGTGTGCTGGGATACGAATTGCCAAGCAAAGTTTTATATGAAACTGTGGCAAAACGTATGAATGATTTATATAGTTGGAAAGTAAGCGCAGATTCTGTGTTGGCAATTCCTGGCGTGGTAAGCGGACTTAACATTGCCGCAAGTATATTTTGCACAGACAAAAAGGGCGTGGCAATGCAGGTTCCAGTTTATAACGAATTTCATGAAGTGAAAAATAATAATCGCGTTCCACAAGTGGATATTCCTTTCAGAAAAAAAGTGAAGGGAAATATTATCTCTTACGAAATTGATTGGATACTATTTGAAAAACAAATAAAAAAATCAAAAGTATTTATGCTATGCAATCCGCATAATCCGCTGGGGATTAATTTCAGCCGCCGAGATTTGGCTCGCATGGCAGAGATTTGCATAAGGCATAAAGTCATCATTGTTTCTGACGAAATCCATTCTGAATTGTTGCTTGATAAAAATAAATTTACACCGATAGCAAAACTTTCAAAAGAAATTGAGAAAAATACGATTACTTTAATTGCACCATCCAAAGCATTTAATGTGCCTGGATTTTTTTGCGCCTTTGCGATTATCCCCAATAAAGAATTGCGAGATGTATTTCAAAAGGAAGTACAGCGTTTGCGTTTGCATGTGAGCAGTGCTGGGCTTCATGCCGCACAGGTCGCCTTTTCAGGAAAATGTGACAGTTGGTTGAAAGAATTAAATCGATACTTAACAGAAAACAGAGATTTTCTTGTTGAATATGTGACTGAAAATATGCCAAATGTGAAAACCACAATTCCAGATGCAACCTATTTAGGCTGGTTAGATTTCACTGAAACTAGTATTGAAAAACCATTTGAATTTTTTCTGGAAAATGCCAAAGTGGCATTGAGTGATGGAAAAATTTTCGGCAAAGGTGGCGAAGGTCACTTGCGGATTAATTTAGGTACATCCAGAGCGATTTTGAAAGAAGGGCTGGAGAGAATGAGTAAGGCAATGAAGTCTATTAAATAAAAAAACGGATGAGTTTATCTCATCCGTTAAGAAATATTTCTATGTAATAGGGTGACAAAGCGAAATAGCACCTTTCCTTTCGTAGGAAAACGTCTGGAAATTTTTACCAGCTTATGGCGTTCCGCTCTTTCCCTCGTCAATTATTTCAGGTGGTGTATCCATCGCAACCTCCTTTTCAAATTATTGACATCATCATACATCAAAAAAAATTTAATACATTAAAAACACTTGATAATTTTGAAATGTTAATAATCGAACATGTATTCCTGAAACAAATATTCGTTTGTGATAATTGTGATTAACTTTTTTCTTAGCCACAGAGAACACAGAGTTCTCAGAGATTTTAAAAGGGTTTTCTCATTTTTTCTCCGTGAACTCTGTGGCTACGTCTTTCGTGTAAACAAAAATTTAATTTCTTTATCAATCGGATACAACGGCAAAATCCATGCGCCATACCAAAAACCTGCAAACTTTGTCATTAAATTTCTAGCACGCCGTAAATTATTTCTATCAAAATCAAGTGGCAACGTTAATAATTCTTCTAACTCAGGCTTCAATGTTTGGTTCGTCAATTTTTTGAACAGACGAAATTCCACTTGCCACGCATCCAACTCGCCATAGACCGACATTGCTGTTTTGAATCCTTGCTTCAAATGATGAACTT
>JAEURH010000056.1 GCA_016789365.1 Anaerolineales bacterium | reverse complement strand
CCAAATGCAAAAAACATCATCAAGCCCCAGCGAAAATTTAGTTTCATGTTTTACTCCTTAATAAATTCAGAAATCATAGATTGAACTTGCGCTAAAAAAAGTGCGTGACCATCTTCGCCAAACAAAGGGATGTTGCCTTGTAGTTCCAACGAAACGATGCCATGCACGCGTGACCAAATTAACATGGCGACAAAATGCGTTTGTGGATGCAATGAACCCATGCTCGTTCTCCACATTTCAAAATGTGGCTCATATTCTTTTTTTACTGGCTTAAATGATTTGATTATCAATTTCTCTGCCAAACGAATTTCTTCTACCACGCTAAACAACGGTGTGATGGCGTGAGATGATGCGGGAAATACTGTTTCGGCAGGATACACATAACCAGGGATAGGTGTGCCAAAAATCAATTGATAGCGTTGTGGATATTCATGCGCCCAATTTCGATAGGCTACGCCGATTCCTTTTAGACGTTTGGCATGTTCCCCCAATGGAGCAGAATCTCTGCCTTCAAATTGCCAATCGCCAAATGACCTGTACGCATCCATAATCAAGGCTGTGACCAAAGCATCGCGGTCTGGGAAATAGTTATAAATGGCAGGTGCTGTGATTTTTAACTCGCGCGCAATTGCCCGCAGAGACAAAGCAGGCGCACCTACCTGAGCAATTTGTTTCCAAGCCGTTTCTTTGATGACTTCTTGCAAATTCGGGATTTGTTTTTTGAGTGTCGGTCTAACCATATATTTATTCCTGTTTTATTATACAGTGTAAATATACAGTGTTTATTAAATTAAGTCAAGGGGAAACTAAAAGCTTCGAGTAAAATTTGAGGATATCTAAAACATAAAAAGGTTCATTAGCTCATGAGCAAAAGAAGGACTTATACGATACAGTCTGAAATTTTCCCAACCAAAAACGCCTTAAAAAAACGTATTCAAGAAATTCTCTATCAGTACAAAATAGACCAGCAACTATCTAATGGTGATTTTCTATTTATGATTGAAGTTTTAAAGAATCATCCAGATTATGAAATAAAAAATGGCGTTGGAATAAATGCTATTTTTGTCAAGCAAAATCCAGTTTATAAACAGCATCGTGGCTTTTGGGTTGCTCGTTTGGATGGTACTGAAACAGATTTTAGTTATTTAGAATGTCTCAAAGAAACTACTCACAAAAAGAAATTTATTAATGCTTGTAGAGTTGCTATTGAGCCATACACCCAAGAATATAAACGAACATTCTTCAACAACCTAAACGGGAAAGTTTATTTTTGCCCATATACAAATGAGCCTTTAAACTTTATTGGTTCGCATGTACACCATGAGGAACCAAATACATTTCAACAACTTGTGAAAATTTTTGTTACAGAAAATATGATTGAAATAAACAATGTCGAAATAAATAGTGCCGCTGGAGACAATTTAATTCAGGATACTTTTAAGGATAAAAAACTAGAGCGATTATGGATTGATTTCCATAATTCACATGCAAAACTTCAAATAATAAGTAGAAAAGGGAACTTAAGTCATTCAAAAAAATAAAACTACACAGTTTGCTTTATCCCCACCCACTCCCCTGTGGATTTAGGATGCTCCACCATCACCAATTTTCCATTCTCCATTAACCTATTAACCGTTTTTTTCACCACCTCATTCCCCCAGCCAAACAACTTATTTACGTCTCTCAAATCCGCGACGCCGAGCATGGCAAAATACAATTCCAAAATTTTCAGGCGTGCTTCTGATTCTTTTATCTTGCGAGCGTCTTCAGATAAATCAGGAAAATGTCTGGTAGTGATTTCGTAGATGTGAGAATATTTCCATGCGCCTGCTTGGGCAACACCAACGGGCAAAATTTTAAAGTCACGTTGTAATTGTTCCAGTGCTTTGTTAAATTCAGAATCTTTAGCATTGGATAATTTTGATTCTTTTCGTAAGTCCAATGTATTCATTGCCCCTTTATCTAACAACGTTTCATACACTTGTTTGGATGCTTGCGTTAATCGCCCTTCACGATAGGCAATTAAATAATCTTCTTCAGGTGAGCCATAATTTTCTGAAAGTGCATAAAAATATGGTGCAATCTCCAACGAAATCATTGTCGCTTTGCCACGCAATATTTTTCCGTAATACCAAATCTTTTTGTCGAGCGCATCATCTTTCCAACCCCACGTCACATGCCCTGGGTCATCATGTTTATCAGCCACAGGTCTATTTCCTGCAACGGCTGTCCATAAAGACGGCAAGTCAATGCCTTTGATGGGCCAGAAATATGTGAAGCCACGTTTGTTAACGAAGGTCAATGCCGAACGTTGAGATGAAAGCCGCTTGTTCGGTGGCAGGTTGAAGGTCCGCGTGCGAAGCGTTTTTAATTTTTTCAAATCTATAATTTGCATAACGAAATTTTATCGTAATTGAGTTACAATCACAAATCATGATAAAAAGTTTTTCAGTGGATGAAATTACAAAATCATTTATTCAAATTGCAAACGAAGCAATTGAAAGTCGCAGAAGATTTTTGGTTTCACTGGCGGGCGGAAGCACACCGATGAAGTTGTATGAAAAACTTGCCGATGTGAAAATAGATTGGTCTCGTGTACATTTTTTTTGGGGTGACGAACGTTGTGTGCCAATAGATGATGATGGAAATAGTTTTGGGCAAACGAAAAAAATTTTATTTAACAAAATTGGTGCTACCAACATTCATCGCGTCAATACGGACCTTGATATTGATTCTGCTACGAAAGATTATATTCACACTTTGAGTTTGTTCGCTTCGCCGCCGTTGAACTTTCCTCGTTTTGATTTAGTAATCCTCGGCTTAGGAGAAGATGGTCACACTGCATCCTTGTTTCCAAATTCAATTGTTGATGTTAATGAACCAGTGATTGCAGTCACAGCACAATATCAAGACCGCCCTGCAAATCGAATTACACTGACTCAAAAAGTTTTTAATGAAGCGCGAGAAATTTGGTTTTTAGTAACAGGCAAAAATAAAGCGGATATTTTGAATACAGTTGTTAATGGCGAAAAGAATTTAGAGTTATATCCTGCTCAACGAATCCAACCAACTAATGGAAATTTGATTTGGTGGGTTGATGTTGATTAGTTTACTAGTTTGCTGGTTAGATAGTTTCTTAGTTGTGTAGTCCGATGGTCGAGTAGTCCGAGCGTTTGTTGCGAGACTGTATCGAGACCACAAGTAAAACAAAGCATTTAAAATTAACAGGTGGTCTCAGTACATGGCGAGAAGACCTCGCCCCTACTCGACCACCGAGTATATAAATAATTTAGGAGAAACAAGATGGAATTAGCAATTGTTGGTTTAGGAAAAATGGGATTGAACATGGCAACTCGACTCGTACAAGGCGGACATAATGTAGTTGGCTTTGCTCGCTCAAAAGAATCAGTCGAAGCCGCAGTAAAAAATGGTGCGGAAGGTGCAGGCTCATTAGAAGAAGCGATTAAGAAATTATCTTCATCACCAAAAATTGTTTGGGTGATGGTACCATCAGGCAAAACCACTACTGATACCATTGAGCATGCCGCTTCATTATTAAGCAAAGGTGACATCATCATTGATGGTGGAAATTCAAATTACAAAGAGACGATTGCTCATGCAGAAATGCTTGCACAAAAGGGCATCGACTTTGTTGATTGTGGAACCAGTGGCGGTATTTGGGGACTCAAAGAAGGCTATAGTTTAATGATTGGTGGCAAGAAAGATGTTACTGAGAAACTCAGACCAATTTTTGAAACACTTGCTCCTGCAAAAGATTTAGGTTGGGGACGAGTTGGTCCGCATGGCGCGGGTCATTATGTAAAAATGGTTCATAACGGAATCGAATATGGCATGATGCAAGCCTTTGCTGAAGGCTTCGGCATTTTGAAAGGTAAAAAAGAATTTGGTCTTGACCTTGCTCAAGTCTCCCACATTTGGCAACATGGAAGTGTCGTTCGTTCATGGCTTTTAGACTTAGCCGCCAATGCCTTAGATGAAGATACTGAATTAAAAGATATCAAACCGTGGGTTGCAGATTCTGGCGAAGGTCGTTGGACTGTATTTGAATCAATTGATTTAGATGTCCCTGCACCTGTGATTACGCTTGCACTTCAAATGCGCTTTGCCAGCCGAGATGAAGAAAATTATCCAGCCAGAATGTTGGCGGCGTTGCGTAATCAATTTGGTGGGCACGCCATCAAGAAAAGCAGTTAGCATTTGGCTTTTAGTGATTAGAAAAGTCTGTTCATCTGCTCTAGCCGACTTTAGTCGGCTTCGTATAATAGCGCGTGGGATTTATCCCCGCGCGGGCATGGCAAGCAATCAAAGTCACGCTACAAGCGTGACCTACATCATCAAACCTTTGTGTACTTCGTGTCCTTTGTGTTTAAATAAAATTGGAAGCATATCCAAATGAACAATACTAGTAACGGACTTCTTACAACAATCATCATCTTCGGTGCATCAGGTGATTTGACTCAACGCAAGTTGATACCTTCTTTGTTTAATTTGTTTCGCAAACGCCGAACACCAAAGCAACTAAAAATCATTGGCTTTGGAGCGACAGAATTTTCCGATGATGCGTTTCGAGAGCATCTATTAAGTGGACTCAAAAAATTTGCTGGCTATGAATTTACGAATGAAGAGTGGAATCTTTTTGCACCAAACTTGTGCTATATCTCTGGCAAATACGCCGAACTTGAACATTTCAAAAAACTTTCTGAACAATTAAAAAAATTCGAGAACAACGAAGAAGCAAATCGTTTGTATTACATGGCATTGCCACCTAGCATCTTCCCTACCATTATTGATAATTTAGATAAATCAAATTTGCTTCATGAAAACGGTGCATGGCGACGTGTGGTGCTAGAGAAACCATTCGGCACAGATTTAGAATCTGCCATCACATTAAACAAACAAGTGCATAAAGCATTAAACGAAAAACAAATATACCGCATTGACCATTATCTCGGCAAAGAGACTGTTCAAAATATTTTATTCACACGCTTTGCAAACACTATCTATGAACCCATTTGGAATCGTAATTACATTGACCATGTTCAAATCACAGTAGCAGAAAAAGTTGGTTTAGAGCATCGCGCAGGTTTTTATGATGGCGTTGGCGTTTTGCGTGATATGTTTCAAAATCATTTGTTGCAATTATTAACTTTAGTTGCTATGGAACCACCCGCATCATTTAGTGCTAGTGCTTTACGAAATGAAAAAGTAAAAGTGTTGAGTGCTATCAAACCGATGACTCCTGAACAAGTTTCCACCAATACCGTCAGGGCGCAATACAAAGGCTACAGCCAAGAAAAAGATGTCAGTGCAGAATCAACTACCCCCACTTATGCGGCGTTGCGTCTCTTCATCAACAATTGGAGATGGCAAGGCATCCCATTTTATTTGCGTTCAGGAAAAAACTTAGCAGAAAAACAATCGCAAATTATTATTCAATTCAAAGAGCCACCACTTGCTATGTTCCCCATGCAAACCATGAAGCCCAACATGCTGGTTTTATTTTTGCAACCTGATGAAGGTGTGCATTTGCGTTTTGAAGCCAAAGCACCAGACAAAGTGAATGAAACGCGTTCGGTGGATATGGAATTTCGTTATGACGAAGCCTTTGGCAAAACCGCTATCCCTGAATCGTATGAAAGATTACTGCTTGATGCGATTCAGGGCGATGCTTCATTATTTACACGCGCTGATGAAGTGGAGACGGCTTGGTCTATCATTGACCCGATTCTGCAAACATGGGAAGCGCATCAGACCCCGCCTCTGGCTGTGTACAAGCCATCAAGTTGGGGTCCCGCTGAGGCTGATGTGCTATTAGCAAAAGATGGTCGTAGATGGGTGAATGAGGATGAGTGATTCGTAAACGCTTAAGAACCCCACACATGCACCTGATTCCTACCCGAGTTCTTTGCCAGATACATGGCTTGGTCGGCACGGTCTATGAGGGTGTCTAAATTTTTGCAGGTTTCATCGTAAACTGCAACGCCAATGCTGACAGTCACTGTGAGTTGATAGTTGTTTTGAAATAAATCTTTATCAAAATGTTGAGCGGCTTGATTGCAATCTAATTGCTGAATCAATTTACATAACCGCGTTGCAATTTCAAGCGCGTATTCAAGTTTGGTGTTTGGCAATGTGAGCGCAAATTCTTCGCCACCGAGCCTGCCAAAAATATCATTGCCACGTAAAGATGATTTACAAGTTTCAGCAATTTTCATCAAAACAAAGTCACCCACTTTGTGACCATATTGGTCATTAAATTTTTTGAAATCATCCACATCTAACATCACGATGGCAAGTGGTTGCTTGGATTGTTTAGTGCGTTCAAACTCAATTTCAGAAAGTTCGTAAAATCTGCGGCGATTCAAAGTGGAGGTTAATGCGTCGGTATACGCCGCCTGCTGAACGGAGTCAAAGAGGCGGGCATTTTCAATTGCAATCGCCACATGAGATGCCAGCATCTCCAACAAGTATTGGTCATCATGGTTATAAACATTTTGTTGATACGATTGCGCAGAAATCATGCCATAGATTTGACCATGCAACATCATCGGCACAGCCAAAATAGATTCGGTTGGGTCATCATCCACTTGACTGCCATAAAATTCAAAATGGATATCGCTTTGATTCATTTCTTGAATACTATTAAATAAAATCGGTTTTTTTGTGCGAACGATTTCGCCAGCCAGACCATGGTCGGCAAAATATTTTTTAGTGTAAACACGCCTGCCTGGATGTTCAATAGCAAAGATGGGAATAATCTCATTGGTTTTTGAATCATAACCATCGACCACAAAATCATCACAAGACATAACCTTGATAACAGTTTCATAAACTACTTGGCAAACTCGTTCAACATCTAAACTGGCGTTGACATCACTAACTGCTTGATGCAAAATTTTTAATCGTTCAACCAAATCGGTGAGCGCTTCTTGCGCCCAGATTCTTTCTAATGCACCTGCACAATGACTGGCTAAATTATTTAATAAATCAAGTTGCTCATTTTGATAGGCTTTCACTTGATAACTTTGAATCGAAAGCACGCCAATTATGCGCGCACCGCTGACTACTGGCACAAACAGTTGCGAAAGTGTCCGTTTTTTATAATCACCAAAAGATAATGCGGGAGCAATTTCGAAATGTTCATCATATAAAGAAAGAAAGCCGCCCTGTTGTATGGCTTTGAGCATATTCTCGCTAGGTTTATCTGGCGCGGCACCTTTTTGAACAACATGCCTTCCCTCTATCGTGTCAATCGTTAATAATGGACGCGGCTTTCCTCCCCTTTGTGGGTCGTACAAAATTAAATAGCAAGCATCCCAGCCGATTAATTGGTCAGCCGCGTCAAGAATAATCCGTGCGGCAGTTTCGGCATGGGTAGTGCTTGCCAAGTCTTTGCCCAATTTGGCGAATATATCAATTTGAGTTTGCGAGTCATGCAGGTCTTCGCTCATCGTTCATTGAATATTACTCTGAAATTGGCATTGGAGACAATTTATTTAAGCGAGCAAATTCATGCCCAATTTCTTCATTCGTAAAAGCAATTCCAATTTGCTCATTGCCCATCATTACTTTAATTCCCAAATGCCCTTGACCAAAAAAACTGGGCAAGTCGCGAATTTCGTCATTGAAAAATCCCCATACTTTGCGAACACCAATGGAACCAGTCAAAATAGCAAATATTAATGCCAAGCATGGACCTAATACGCAAATTTGAAATGTATCTTGTAAATCTAATGCAAATGAAACAAGGATTGAAGTGGCACAAGAAATTAACAAGCACAAAAAGAAAATGATGTTCAATATCAAACCCAATCGCTTGGCTTTGTTAACATGTTCACTGCAATATGGCACATCTAACGTGATACTGGAATGCTGACGATAATATTGTGTGCCACTAGAGCGTGAAGCAACCACACCCACTGTAAATTCTTGTGGCTTGCCACAATACACACATTTTTGCGGAAATTGCACATTCACTTTTCCATCTACAATTGGGATTGCAAAACTAAGCATTCACGCTCCTCTGTCTCAATGCTTCGTACACTATCAAAGCAGTTGCAATTGAAACATTGAGTGAATTAATTTTTCCAAGCATCGGGATTTGCACTTTCACATCAGCATGTTTCATCCAAAAATCGGTCAGCCCTTTATCTTCTGTGCCAACGGCAATAGCAATTGATTCTTTCATGTTGACATTGGAATAGATTTCATCTGCTGATGGTGTGGCGGCTAATATTCGCATCTTTCTTGACCTGAGCCATGTTTCTGCTTCGGGAGATTTTATCTCGACAACAGGCATCGCAAAAACCGCTCCTCTGCTAGCACGAATCACATTTGGATTCCATATATCCACACGCGGGTCACAGACTAAGACAGCATCTACTTTGGCGGCATCGGCTGTGCGAAGGATTGCGCCTAAGTTACCAGGTTTCTCAATAGATTCAGCCACAATCACTAAAGCAGGGTCTGATAATTTGATTTGCTCTAAAGATATTTTTGGAGTGGGGAAAATTCCAAGCCAGCCATCTGGATTTTCTCGATAAGATATTTTTTCAAAGACTGTACGGCTAACAGTAAATATTTCGGCTGAGTTAAATGCCAAAGGTTTGCTGGCAAGTTCAGGCGCGGTCAGAAGCGTTTGTGGAATCAAGCCACAACTTAATGCGAGAGTCAGTTCATCAAAGCCTTCAACAAGAATCAAATTATCTTTTTGTCTTTGGCGTTTATCTTCGCGCAATTTGACGATGTGTTTTATTTTTGGGTTTTGGGTGCTGGTGATGTCCATAAGTTTATGTCACTCTGAGTGAATGCGAACAGTGTCTACTATTATCTCAGAGATTCTTCGCCTCAAAGAGAAAGTGTGTGGCTCAGAATGACACTACTTAACCAACAACAAACACGCGGCTTGATGCGTTTTACTTAGTGTAACATTTGGCGGGTCAGACGCTTTGCATGATTCAATTGCCACAGGGCAACGCGGATGAAAACGACAACCCGAAGGCACATTAATTGGATTCGGTGTTTCGCCTTTGAGAATGATTCTTTCGTGGCGCAAACGCGGATTTGGAACTGGGATGACAGAAATTAACGCTTTGGTGTAAGGATGTTGCGGATTTTCTAGCACTTCAAGCATCGTGCCAATTTCAACAATGCGCCCAAGATACATGACGGCAACTCTATCCGCAAAGAAACCAACAGAACCTAAATCATGCGTAATAAAGATAACTGCAATTTGGCGGGTGATGCGAAGTTCTGCCAAAAGGTTGATAACTTCGGCTCGAATAGAAACATCTAACATCGAAACAGGTTCATCTGCCAAAATAATTTCAGGTTCAAGCACAAGTGCGGCGGCGATAACCACACGCTGACGTTGCCCGCCAGAAAGTTCATGCGGATAACGACTCATATACACATCGGCAGGTTTTAAGCCAGCATCTTCCATCGCTTTGACGACGCGCTCGCGACGGTCAGGTACATTTGCAAATCCATGCACCATTAATGGCTCAGTGACAATCTCTTCAATCGTTTGGGTTGGGTTTAGTGATTCGTAAGGGTCCTGAAACACCATTTGAATTTTTCGGCGCAAATCTTTGCGTTCATAATCGTTCAAATGAGTAATATCTTGCCCTTCAAATTTGACCATGCCAGAGGTTGGGTCTTCAAGCCCCATTAACAACAATGCCAATGTAGATTTTCCACAACCACTTTCGCCGACGAGCGCAATCACTTCACTACGGCGAAGCGTAAAATCCACGCCATCTACTGCATGAACTTTTTGCACATCGCGTGAAAACAAAGCAGGTCTGCCTGCTTCAAAATGTTTTTTCAAACCTTGAATTTCGAGAAAATGTTCAGCACTCATTTAGAAGCCTCAACAAGATGGCAACTAGCAATATGATTGTCGCCAATAGAATGTAATGCAGGTTGTTCGGTATGGCATCTATCAAATGCGGCGGGGCAACGTGGTGCAAAACGGCAACCCGCAGGCAAAGCATCTAAACGCGGAGGGTAGCCTGGGATAGATGAAAGTTTTTTCTTTGGTTTGGTTAAATCAGGAAATGCTTTTAGCAATTCTTGTGTGTATGGATGTTTGGGGTTGTTATAAATCGTATCCACATCAGCATATTCAGCAGTGACACCGCCATACATCACAAGAACTTTGTCACATAATTCCGCCACAATACCTAAGTCATGCGTCACAAAAACAACTGCTAAGCCAAGTTTTTTGCGTAAGTCATCAAGCAATTCCAAAATTTGTGCTTGAATCATTACATCCAAAGCAGTAGTAGGTTCGTCAGCAATGATGACATCAGGATTACAGGCTAATGCCATTGCAATCATGGCACGTTGGCGCATTCCACCTGAATATTGATGTGGAAAATGCTCACGCTGGTCATCGACAATGCCAACCAATTCAAGCAATTGATTCACACGCGCAGGAATTTTATCTTTCGGAAATTTTGGTTCGTGTTTCACCACCGCTTCGGCAATTTGGTCGCCAACTGTACGAACTGGATTCAAAGCATTCATTGCACCTTGAAAGACAATTGAAATTCCACGCCAGCGAATATCATTTAATTCTTCTTCGCTTAAAGCAGTGAGGTCTTTTCCTTTATAAAAAACTTTGCCATTCACAATTTGCCCAGCCGATGGAAGCAAGCGCAACAACGACAACATCAAAGTTGTTTTTCCACATCCGCTTTCGCCTACCAATCCTAACAACTCGCCTTCTTTCAACGTAAAACTGACATCTTCCACAGCCTTTGCAGGTGGCTTGCCTTCATTCACATAATGAATAGATAAATTTTGGACTTCGACAAGCGTGTTGGGATACAACGGCTTGATTAACGCATCTTTACTAAGCGACGGCTTGCCAGCCATTAGGTGGTGGGTATCTAGCCTCGGGTTGAGTACTTGCTCTAGCCCTTGACCAAACAACGTTAGCCCTAACACAAGCCAAACAATACCAAAGCCAGGGAAAAACAATGCCCACCATGCGCCAGTGGATGTTGCTCCACGCCCAAAGGCAAAGTTGAGCATCTGCCCCCAAGAGAGTGTGGTTGGGTCACCTAAGCCGATGAACGATAATGCGCTTTCATTTAATATTGCTAATGAAATTACTAAAACCGCTTGCACGACCAAAATTGGCATAACAAGCGGAAGAATATGACGAACAATAATGTGCGCTTTCCCAGCGCCTATGGCACGCGCACGCAAAACAAACTTACGAGATTTCACTGCCAAAGTTTGTGACCGAACGACACGAGCGGTGGTCGTCCAGCCGAGTAAGCCAATCACAAAGATAATATTGAAAAGCGATGGCTTTGTTAATGCCACAATCACGACAATTAATGGCAAATCTGGAATAACGAGCATGATGTCTGTAAAACGCATCAGGCTAGATTCAAGGCGTCCGCCGAAGAACCCAGCAATCAGCCCGAATGAACCGCCGATGAGGACAGCAATCAAAGCGGCAAAGATTCCTACTATCAAAGAAACTCTAGCACCGTAAACAAAGTTTGAAAATACATCTTGCCCGGCATCATCTGTACCAAACCAATGTTGAGCACTTGGCGGTTGATAAATTGATTCGATGGTGGAGGCGGAGGCTCTTTGTTCGTAAGGGGCAATTAACGGAGCAAAAATAGCAATGATGACGACAACAACAATCATCCAAAATCCAACAACACCTGTGCGGCTTTTTCTAAACGCTTTTAAGAATGTAGAAAAGCGCGATTCACTTTGGGGTAAAGCAATAGTTGGTTGAACAGTAGTTTGCATAATTTATTCAGCCTGCACGCGTGGGTCAAGGTAACTGTAAGTAAGGTCGGCTAAAAAGTTAGCCAAAATAACGGCAACGGCAATTAAAAGAAACGCGCCTTGTAAAATTGGATAATCTCTACGAACAACTGCTTCAAAGATAGCACTGCCTAAGCCAGGCCAAGAAAATACTGATTCAATTTGAATTGCACCAGCCACTGTAAAACCTAAATTAATCGCAATCACAGTGACCAAAGGAAGCATAGCGTTTTTTAGGGCATGGTCTTTGAGAATTTGGAAAGCACTTAACCCTTTGGCTTTGGCTGTGAGAATATAATCTTCTGAAAGTACATCAATTAAACTAGAACGCATAATTAAGGTGTACTCACCCATAAAAACAATTGTGTATGTTAATGTCGGCAAAAACATGTGACGTGCAATATCACCCCATTGTTGAAGCAATGGCATAGAACTCATGCCGGGTGTGGCTTTACCAGCAATTGGCAAGCCATTGGCACTGCCCCAAAATAATAGAAGAATACCCAACCAAAAAGTTGGCAGACTCCATAACAATAAACTTGTGCCGACTGCCACATAATCAATAGATGTGCGTGCGCGCCATGCGGCAAAAATACCAAACCCCATACCTAAAACAATAGCCAAAATTTGACCAACCCCAATCAACAATACTGTATTCCACAAACGCTCAGCCAACACTTCAGCAACTGGACGATTGGTGTGATAACTAAACCCTAATTCTCCTTGCAACAAATTGCGAACATAAATAAAAAATTGCGTGTCCAACGGGTTGACACCACAATCGCCAATTTGGATTGGATTTAGAGAATCAAAACAGTTGATGATAGGTTTATCTAAACCGAACCGCACGCGCAAGGCTTCTACCGCCTCTGCTTTTAGACGTGGGTCACGGACACCCGCGCGGGCAGGGTCGCCGGGCAACACGCGGAATAGAAAAAAGTTCAGCAAAATCACAAACAAAATTGTGAATATCGCCCATGCGGCTTTATTAAGTAAAATGCGGCTTCGATTCAAATCTCACACTCGCTAGAGACTTCGGAAGTCTTTGCGAAGCACCCTTTAGGGTAAAGACTTCCGAAGTCTGCTAAAAAAATATTTTTATTTTACAGGCTCAATCAACACCAATGAAGAAACATCCGAAAGTTCTATCTTATCTTGGTCTGTAATCCAACCCGTGAAGCGGTCGGTACGATAGGCTTGCACGCTTTGGGCATAATATGGAATGACATACACCACATCGTCATGCACAATCTTTTGCATTTCCCAAACAATCTCTTTGCGGGCTTCAAAATCTAAAGTGACTTGTTGTTGGTTATACAGTTCATCATAACGTGGGTTGGCATAACCTGTTTCACTAGAGCCATACGGAATCGCATCGGTGGTATAGACGTACAACAATGCGCTGGGGTCAGGGTCAGAAACCCAGCCCCAAATCATAATGTCAAAATCAAAGGTTGGGCAACATAATGCAGTGAGGGCATCAGGGTCTATGGCTTGCGGTTGAAGCGAAATGCCGATTTGTTTCCACATATCAGTTAGCAGTTCAGCCATACGAGGCGTATCAATGCTGTCGCTGGGCCAATTCAAGCGGAAGGTCAGTGGAAGCGAACCATCTGGCGTTTCACGCACACCATCGCCATTTGTATCCGCATAACCTGCATCATCTAAAATCTGATTCGCTTTTGCAACATCAAATTCATAATCTACGAGAGAATCGTTATACCAAACACCTAAACCATCTGGAATTAAAGTTAACCCTGGTGTGCCAAGCCCAAGCAAAATCACATCAATCAATTGTTGTTTATTGGTAGCATGTGCAATGGCAAGGCGCACGTTACGGTCTTGCAAAGCAGGGTGACCTGTGCAAAGCCCGCCTTCATCTACTGGGCAGTTTTCAGGCAACATTTGATTGAAGATAATATCGGTGACGCCAGGCGAGAATGGCGCACCTGAAATGACTTCGACATTCGCTTCTGCTTTCAAATTTGCTACCGCCGTGTTAGACATCTCGGTAATCATATCCACTTGACCCGTTTTGATGGCTTGCACCAGCGCATCTTGATTATCAAAGGTTTGGAAGATAACTTCATCCACTTTTGGTGGTGTAGCAAAATGCTCTTTGTTAGCGGTTAGACGCACAAATTCATTTTGCACATATTCTGCCATTTTGAACGGACCAGAACCCATCATTTCAAAATTTTCATATTCGAGTTTATCTACATTTTCCCAAACATGTTTTGGCAAAATATATAAAAACACCAATTGACTTTCAATATTTGGAATCGCTTCTGTCAAAGTCAGCACTACTTCATTATTTGCAGTGGATTCAATTGAATCAAAATAAGTTGTGTAATAGCCATTCAAATACGGATATTCTGGCGTATTCAAATACAAATTGTAAGTAAAGGCAACATCTTCGGCAGTCAGTGGCTGACCATCATGCCATTTCAAGCCGTCTTTAATTTTGAACGTCCACACAGTGCCATCATCTGAAACCTCAGCACTTTCGGCAATGCTCAACGTAAACGTGCCATCTAAATTCAAATCGTACATTGAGTCATATACCAATTCAAAAATTGTGTATGACACGGCTAAAATTGCATTGCCCGGATTCAGCGTATCGGGGCTGGCTCCCCAACCAATGCGTACAACCGCAGGAGCATCAGCACTTTGCCCTACGCCACAGGCAGAAAGTATTAATGCCAAAAGCAAAAATACATACAAAAATTTACGTTTCATCTCTTCTCCTCTTTCATATTAAATAAATAGCGCCACAGCAGATTAAACTGCTACGGCGCAGGTTCACAAACACCAAAATGCAATGACCCTTTCGAGGAATCCATTGGCATAAATTTTACTGTAATTTCAAAAATAGCGAAAGCATGGAATTATCTTGTAACAATAAGAGCATAGCCACAGAGCGCACAGAGATTTTAAGAGGTCTTCTCAATACAAACGAGTGCGTTGCACCTTTGGTAATTAAATTAACATTGGTGGCAAGTTTCTTCTATTAATTACAACTCTTCTGTCGTAAAGGTGCGACGCACCCTGTTGATTTGGTAAAATTTCGGCATGGAAAACCCAATCAAACTCACAGAAAAATATGAACGAAATGGATGGCCCTCACTTAAGAGACCTGACCAGCACCCCCCTGCTGGCTTGACTTTACCGCTTCTGACCTCCGTCGAGCGGATACGGTCTCTGACGCTTTCTTCTCGCGGACAAATCGCCTGCATCAAAGATGGTGAATCTTCATCCGATGTATTCACAATGTCAGCAAATGGAAGTTGGTTATCACGAGTGAGTGTGGGCAGAACACTTGCACCCTCATGGGATGATGAAATTCCACAATGGTCACCCGATGGGAATTGGCTCGCATTTACATTACATGGTCATGTACATATTGTTCCTGCTGATGGTGGCTTGCCAAAAAAAATCACAGACTTTGCACCTTCTGCCTCTTCCCCGCGTTGGATGCCCGATTCAAAAAGATTAATCATTTCTGTTGAAAGAAACAATGCCGACCAATTACTACTTACTAATTACGAAGGCAACTATCCTGTTGCTTTAACCAACGATTCTGTTGGTGACCATTGGGATGCCAACCCATCACCCGACGGAAAATTTATTTTATATAACTTACGCCGTTTTGATGATTTGAATAGACTCGATATTATTTTGCTTGAAATTGCAACTGGAAAACAAATTACTTTATATGGCAAACCATCTGTACGAGCATTTTCACCGAAATGGTCACCAGATGGCAAGTGGATTTCTTTCATTGCACAAGAAGGGCAACGTGAAGAAATTTATTTAATCAAACCGAATGGTGAAGGCTTACATCAACTAACGAAAGATGGCGAAGATATTTTTCAATATGAATGGTCACCTTCGGGAAAACAGATATTGTCAGTTGTGAATCAGGAAGCGTCGTTTAAGTTAATGCTCATTGAAACAGAATCAGGTGCAAGGTCAGTTTTGAGAGGCGAAGTGGGGATTCACTCAAACCCAAATTGGTCAAAAGATGAATCCTATATCGTATTTGAGTTTGAATCACCCACAGTCACAACTGATTTTTATAAAATGGATTTGAAAACAAAACAAGTGACTCAACTCACGTTTTCAAATCCGCCTGCTTTGCAGAAATATAATTTTGTGACTCCTGAATTGGTTTCATACAAAAGTTATGATGGCTTAGAAATTCCTGCAATTTTGTATCGCCCAAAGCAATCAAACGGCGCGGCGATTTTGTATCCGCATGGTGGACCGAAAGACCAATACATTTTGGGTTTTGATGAAGTGGCGCAATATTTTACGGCAAAGGGTTATACATACATTGCGCCGAATTATCGCGGCTCGACGGGTTATGGAAAAGATTTTGAACGCGCCAATTATGATGATTGGGCAGTTGGTGATATGCAAGATTGTTTGCATGGTGCAAAATATTTGCGAACGTTGAAAGGTGTTCAGCCCGATAAAATTGGAATCGCTGGCGGAAGTTATGGCGGCTACATGACGATTGCATCTTTATCGCGTGACCCTGAATATTTATTTGCCTGCGGCATCACAAAATATGGTGATGCAAACTTAGTCACATCTTGGGCTCAATGTGAAAAAAGATTACGGCTTTATACAGAAATCTTTTTGGGTCATCCTGCTGATAATATGCAAGTTTATTTGAAAGGCTCGCCAATTACCGAAGCAAAGAATATTCAAAAACCAGTTTTGATTTTGCATGGCTTGCTTGATACGATTGTCCCGCCTGAAGCGAGTGAAGAATGGGTAGAAGCCTTGAAGCGTGAAAATAAAGTCTTTGAATATAAAACGTATGGCAATGAACCTCATGGCTTTTTACGCCGTGAGAATTTGTTGGATGTGTACGAACACATGGAAAGATTCTTGGATTGGTATTTGTTGCCGAGATAGTGTTATTGGTCTAAAAAGTCTTACATATCTGTGATTGATCTATTAGTTAAAAGAACTATTAGACATTAACAAATGTCTATAGCTTTTCCCATTCTGTTCTTGTCAGACCTGCTTGCTTTATGATTCTTGCTAACAAATCTTTGCTAATTTCTCCCTGATGTGGGTTTGGTAAAGTTAAACGCAAATTCCCCTTCACCAGAAACTCATGTTTTCCACCAGCAAATGGACCTTCAAAACCTGCTCGTTTTAAGACAGTGATTAAGTCTTTTCTTTTGACAGGTCCAAATGTAGGCATGGTTTTATGCCTCAGCCATTGTTAAATTAATCCCTGCTACTACAGGAAGTTCGTGTTTCATTCTTAAGCCTAGCAATAACCAATCTTCTAAAGCACTTTGTAATTCTTCACGGCAGGCATCCAAAGATTGTGCATTTGACCAGACGCCATCAAAACCTGGGATTTCACCATAGTAAGTATTATCTTCAAGTTTTTCATACTCGGCTAAACGCATGGCTTCACGAATATAAGAAGTTAACATTTTCTTGCTCCTTGATTGAAAATAATTTTACACTATAATTTATACAAGCACTTTAACATATGATAACTAAGGTGACTTAATCAGCCAGCAAAGGTATTTACCCTTCGGCGGAGTTCGCACGATTCCCAACTCCCCAATCACGAATACCGACTACGGCTACACAGGCCAACGCAATTTGGATGATGACCTTGGCTTGATGGATTACAAAGCCCGCTTTTACTCACCCGTGCTGAACAGGTTTATTCAGCCTGATTCGATAATTCCTGAAACATATAATCCTCAAACTTGGAATAGATATTCATATGTAAATAATCGTCCAATTAATTTTAATGATCCAAGTGGGCATTGCATTACTGATCCTTTCTCTGGAACTGCATGTTTAACTGCTTTAGGAATTGGACTTTTTATTGTTGGCGCAACAGCGGTTGTTTGGAGTATTGCATATGCAGTTGACCCAAATGTTCGAGAAGCTACAGACCAAATTGCTAATGATTTAATATATGAAGCAAAAAGATGGAAAGAAAAAAGAAGTTGGGGTCAAGGGCATCTAAAATGGGATAATGATGCTAAGAGAATGGAAGCAGAGGCAACTCAAACAGCAGACAATGGAAAACTACCAACAGATCCAAATTGGTGTAAAAAAAACAAAGTAAAATGTGCTGAGCTTATCGGAACAGTAATTCTTGTAACTGCTAGTACCGTTCTAGCCAGTATAACTTGTGGTTCAGAGGCAGAAGATGGTTGTCCATTTACTCCTAAATTGAGCGAGAAAGCATATTGGCCTCTTTCACAAAACAAAGACTTAAATTTTCCAGAGACAAATAACAACAAACCACCAGCGAGTGTCACAATTAATGGAAATAGAATCCCTACTCATAAACCTATGATAAATCTGGAGGCTTACTAATGAACGATAAGAAAATATATAATGTTTTTTTGTTTGTGTTTGTTGGAATAGGTGCAGTTATAGGAATTGTTATATATCAATATAATTCTATTATTGCTAATAGCTTATTAGGTATATCAACAATTTACATATTATATTTTAATGATACATCTTCTGTTGTTAGAGGAACTTTGGAAGAATTAATTATTCGTAAAGATAAAATCAAAGTTTTGTTTTATGCTTCATTTAGGTCATTTGTACTAGCTTTATCTCTTAATACAATAATAAAGGTTCTTTTGGTATTTCTATAATAATTATTCTTAAAGTCTCATTAGAATTTTGCAATTTGAGGTAATCTTTTCGAGTAAATTCTTTAATTATATTTTCTGATTTAACTTATGTAACTCATAGGTACTAAAAGAGACGCACTGAGTCGTGTCGAAGTGTCTCATTAGAACCTGAATCAATCACAACCTATGCGCGGACACGAAACATAATCTGCATAGGTCACGTTAAGACATGTCATGTTTATAATTCTCCAATTCTCTAATCTCCAATCCTATATTCCCCCAAATCCCCACTATAATTCCGTCCATGACAAACTTTTTCAACTTCGATGACTTAACTTGGGATGAAGTAGCAAACCTCCCACGCGATATATAAAAAAAATAGTGTATGATTAAGGCAGGAGAAATAAAAAAATGACAGAAACAACCCTGTTTGAACGAATTACAGTTAACCCTAATCAATGTGGCGGACATCCCTGCATTCGTGGTATGCGCATTCGCGTCATTGATGTATTAGAGTTACAAGCCAATGGATTGTCTTCTGCTGAAATTTTAGAAGAACTCCCTGATTTAGAGCCAGAAGATTTACAAGCGATTGCTAAATATGCTATCCGAAAATTAGACCATCCCGTTTTAGCGCTGGCGGCTTAATGAAAATTTGGGTAGATGCACAACTCTCGCCTGCCATTGCTATTTGGATAACAGAAAATTTTGAGAAGTTGGAAGCGGTGGCAATTCGTGATATTGGTTTGCGTGATGCCGAAGATACGATTATCTTTTTTTCTGCGAGAGAAGCAAATGCCACTGTAATGACAAAAGACAGTGACTTTATAGAATTACAAAAACGACATGGTGTTCCTCCAAAAGTAATTTGGGTGACCTGTGGAAACACATCAAATGTTGCTTTGAAGAAGATTCTTTTGGCGAATCTATCTAAAGCAGTTGAGTTGCTTGAAGGCGGTGAAAAATTAGTTGAAATTACGGGGTGAGTGACTTGTTAAAACCTGTCAGGTCTGCGACTACCCAACCACCCCACTAGCGGACTCACCGACTACGGCTACACAGGTCAACGCAATTTAGACTCAGCCCTCGGCTTAATGGATTACAAAGCCCGCCTTTACTCACCCTTGCTGAGCAGGTTTATTCAGCCTGATACGGTTGTGCCGAATCCGATGATTTCACAAAGTTGGAATAGATTTAGTTATGTGCGAAATAACCCGATTAATTTTATAGACCCGACAGGTCACTGGGAATGTAACTTTGACCCTGACGAATGCGCCTTTTTGAAGAAGCATAATCCAGGGAATGGGATTACGATTAATAAATCAAATACTGGTGGTGGAAGCAGTTCTGGTTCATCAGGTGGCAATGGTGGCGGTGAAGAAGAGGAAGAAAAAGGAGAGAGAGGAAAAGGACTTGCCTCATTAAAAAATTCTCAATCTCCCTGCGCTGAGGATCCAAACTGCTTTTTAGCAACGCAAGGAGACATAATATTAATGTCTAATGCACAAGGTTTTTTGGCAGGCAGTTATGCAGTACTTGGGACTATTTTTGTAGGAATGGCTGGTACTGCAATTTTTTCAGTAGCCCCATCTGGGGGAATGACCATAACCTTAACATTCCCTGCTGTGGTTTTAGGTTTTATTGGACTAGCTCTTGGTGCTGAATCTATTGATTCGGGTAGTAATAGTTCATATTTAGAAAGTATAGCTTTAAGTATGGATAAAAATGAAGTAATAGAAATGCACAAACAGGAAAGTTTGTTTTCTACTGGATATTATACCAATGAGCAAAACGCAGCACATGCTACTGTTATGCCATCATCAAGGATAACAATGGCTTTTATGGCGTTCGTATTTTCTTTGGATGACAAATAACTCAAATGAGAGGCTATCTTGAAAAATATTACATTAAGGCTGATTGGAATGTTTTGGTTGATTATTACTTCTTCATTTGGACTGTATATAGGAATTAAATTCTTTTTATCATTGCATTTTTCTCCTTACCTGCTATTGTTTATTATAGTAATTCAGGGTATGTTTTTATATCAATTTTATGCACTCCTAAGGAAAAAACCTGTGATAATTATTAACAATATCCGCGATATCAGGATTTTATACATTACAGCTATATCTTTTCTTGCAGGGTTTAGCCTTGCCATAATATCCCTATTTTTTTCGGCAGGAGTATTTTTCTTTATGAAATAGGTATCACTTAAATAAAGGCAGATTAATCAGCCAGCACAGATATTTACCCTTCGGCGAGACCAGACAACTACCCAACCAGCCCACTAGCGGACTAACCGACTACGGCTTCACAGGGCAACGCAATTTGGATGATGACCTTGGCTTGATGGATTACAAAGCAAGATTCTACTCACCCGTGCTGAACAGGTTTATTCAGCCTGATTCGATTGTGCCTGACCCATATAATGCACAAATGTTTAACAGATTTAGTTATGTTGGAAATAATCCCATTAACTTCAATGACCCAAGTGGACATTCACGTTGCGGACCCGATAACATTTATTGTGGTGGTTTGGCTGAAAATGATTATTATTCAAGACCTGCGCCTGCAAATAATATTAATACTGGAAAGATTATTAAACCAAAAGATGAAAGAGATGATGGTATAGATCCAAACAATAATAATCACCCTACCATTACATCCCGCAATACCCCAATGTGTTTAGGTGGTGATTGGACATGCCAATATTGGGAGGAGATGACCTATCCAATTGAGATAATTGATAAATTGCCAGTAGTATCAGATTTCGTAGAAAGTGCAATAAACATTGGGCGTCCTGGATGGAAATATCTCAAAGGTGGTATTTCTCTAACACCATGGGGTGAGGCTTTTATTTCAGCCTCGCTACAATTCGCACATGATGCTCAAATAGGATCATTGTCAAACTCCCAAAGAAATCAACGCGCTTTCATTGCTGGTAGCCAAGCATTTGTAGCAGATGTGGTTTCTGAACGCGTTGGATGGTTCATTGGTGCTCCAATTGGAGCAAGTATTCAAACAGGGACATTAATAATTTCAACTGGTGGTTTTGGCGCTCCTCTTGCTCCTGTAAGTGCAATATCTGGTGCAAATAATGGAAAAAAAATAGCATCACTTATAACCAATGCTGCAATTGAGTATTTTGTATATGACAAATGGTTGACACCGGCTTTGTACGAAGCGAATAATCTAGGTATCCCGTAAAGGTTTTAAACTCTTATGTTTTCAAAATTTAAAAAACAGATTTACGATTGGTTCAAGTCAGATAACCCAATTGAATTTAGGTCAAGAATATCATATTCATTCAATGGCATGTTAGTTGTAGTATGCTTTATGATTGCAGTTGTCGTTAAGAATTTGGATATAATTGGGCTTGGGTTATCTTTGGCTGGTTTAATAGAGGGCATTGTTACAATAAAACAAAGAGCTTTTTTTTATAATTTTCCATTTGGGAAAATTACAGGGGTAATAGCAGTTATTATTGGGATAACGATAATTTTAATTTCTCTTTTGTGTCTGATATTTTTATTTATAAAAATTTAATAAATAACTATAGTTTGTATCAAGCAAAAGACCTGACAGGCGTTGTGCTGAGTTTATCGAGGTGTTTTCATAAACCATCATCAGACTTTTTTGAATAAAAAAGAAATCTGACGAGTAAGTGACTTAATAAAACCTGTCAGGTCTGCAACTACCCAACCACCCCACTAGCGGACTCACCGACTACGGCTTCACAGGTCAACGCAATTTGGATGCAGACCTTGGCTTGATGGATTACAAGTTTAGGTTCTATTCACCTACGCTTGGAAGATTTATTTTGCCTGATAACATAATTCCTGATGTTACCAATCCACAAGCTTGGAATCGTTATTCGTATGTCGTAAATAATCCTATTAAATATAATGATCCGACTGGACATTGTTTTGTAGCCGGTATTGATACTATGGCTTGTGCAGGTATATTATTAGCTACAGCTGTTGTTCTTACTGTAGGAGCACTTTATTTGAATGAAACACCACATGGACGATCTGTGCGAGACGACGCTGCAAAAGCCCTTGAAAGGATGCAACGAGGATTTACTAATCAAGTTGAGAAGAAAATAAATGAATTGACAGATAAACTAAGTCGTAAAGGAGACGAAGATCCATCACCTAAAACTGACCCAGATTGGTGCAACAAGAATCCGAAAACTTGTTTAACTTATGCGGTTACTGGTGGTATCGCAGTTGGCGTCCTTGTATACAATTCAGTTAAATGTGCTAAAGAAGAATGCCATTATCCTACACCTAAACATGAGACAGCCATTACAAATAAGAAGCGTCCCGAAAAAGATGTAATACGGGTACCTAGCGGACCTTTCGGCTTTAGAGACCGTCCATTACCAACAAATCCTGAACGGTATTAAAGAGCAAAATTAAATTTATAATAAATCGAGGTAAATAATGAGAAGTTTGATCAATAACTTATTATCAAGTTGGTATTTGATTGTTGCTATCGTACTAGGTGCAACTCTTGGGAATATTCTTTGGCATATTGAGGCTACATTAGCAACTGGCATATTAGGTATATCAACAATTTACCTAACCGCATTACAAAATAGAGATAATAAAACAACAGAAAACTTGCTTTCACAAACCAATAAACTTAATGGAGCAATTTACGCTGTGTTTTTGTCTTTTACAATCACCTTATCGATTAGAGTTATAGCAAAGATGTTGTTTTTCATTTTATAAATAAGGTTTGTCAGTGATATTTCACAAAAACATGACATGTCTCATTAGAGCCTGAATCAATCAGAACTTATGCACGGACATGACTCTTAATCTGCATAGGTTACGATAAGACATGTCATGTTTGTAATTCCCAATCTCCAATTCCCGAATCCCAACTCCCGTTTTTCCATTCCCCACTATAATTCCGTCTATGACAAACTTCTTCAACTTCGATGACTTAACTTGGGATGAAGTAGCAAACCTCCCACGCGATA
>JAEURH010000055.1 GCA_016789365.1 Anaerolineales bacterium | reverse complement strand
AACCCCGAAGGGGTGTCATAGATTTTCAAAGCTATGTCATCCCTTCGGGATTATTTTACAACCTATGCTTAATTCTACAATCATTTCATCCCTTCGGGATTTTGATGATTTATATTTATTTTTCCAACAAACCCAACACCACAGGCAATAACTGTTTCTTTCTTGACACAACGCCTGGCGCATCGCGTGTATTATCTGGGAGTGGGGGATAAGGCAAATCATTCAAAATGGGCGGATAGTCCGATGATATTAATAATCTACTTGTTCCACGCACAACATCGGTGACGAGTAGCATTGCAAAATCTAAGCCACGTTTATCGCGTAGTTCATCTAAGGCTTCGTTTAATGATTCGAGATGTTCGGCGAGTTGCATTAAATCAGTCACTTCGGCTTGGGCGATGGCAAGTTTGAATCCACCTGCTTCATAAGCTTTGATATCAGTACTAACGATTTCTTCTGGTTTGCGATTTGATAACCCAGCACCTGCGGATAATAAATTCTTTCCAAACGATTGAATGGTTTCGCCTTTGAGCGGACTCCCGCCAACAAATGCCCAACGTGCTAATTTTTCCGCGGCGGCATGGTCACGCTCGGTGGTAGTAGGAGATGTCAGAATTAAAGTATCAGATAGAAGTCCAGCAAGAAGCGCACCAGCAAGTGCAGGTGGGGCAGAGAGTCCTGCTTCCACCGTTTGTTCAGTCACCAATGTAGAAGTTGAGCCGACCACATCCACCGTAAAACGAATCGGTTGATGCGTGTATGGATTTCCTAAACGATGATGGTCAAGAATTTCAAGCAGTTCGGCTTCATCAAGCGCGTTGATAGATTGACGCGGCTCGTTATGGTCAACCAAGATAATTTTTAATCGCGGCGGGTTCAAAATATTTTTTTGACGTGCAATACCAAGATACAAACCATTTTCATCTACAACCCAATAATCATCAAACTCACTGCGCAAAATTTTATTTAACGAATCGCGGATGTGCGCATTGGCTAAAAATTTTGGAACTTCGGTATTTGCGGCATCTTTACATTCTGCTGTCATCATCTCACGCACGGTTGTATCACCTGGGCGTGGACCTAATACTTCACTAAAATAATTGAATAAACTTAAGCCATTGATTAATCCGTATGGTGTGCCATCTTCATTCACCACTGGTGCTATGCCACCTGTTTTGCTGGCAAGCATCCATGCGGCGCCAAGTTGTGAAGTTGGCGTAATGCTATCTAACCTGTGCATCACGAGTTCAAATCTTGGTGAAGCATCGGTTAATAAAAATGGCGCTTCAAGGTTTAATGTTTTCAACACCCATGATGTTTGAGCATTCAATGCGCCTGCGCGTGCGGCAACTGTTTCTTTTCCATCTCGTTCTTGCAATAGCCAAGCATATCCCATTGCTGAGGCAACGGAATCTGTATCTGGGTTGATGTGTCCCACAACAAAAATTTTATCTGACATAAGAGATTGTTTCGCTTCTTTCTAGACCTTCGGCTTGTTTCTGTTTTCTGATAATTTCTTCTTAACTTTTAACTTGAACTTGTATCTTGTAACTTATGACTCGCTACTCATTATATCTCGCCTTTATTAACCATTTCCAAAAAGATTTTCACAACCTTTGGGTCAAAATGTTTCCCTGATTCATCTTGAAAATATTGGATAATTTTCTCTTTTTCCCATGCTTGGTTATATGGGCGGTCATTGCTTAATGCATCCCACACATCTGCTACGGCGAAAATTCTTGCTGAAATAGGAATCTCTTCCCCTTTGATGCCACGCGGGTAGCCTGTGCCATCCCATTTTTCGTGATGGCAATAAGGAATATCTATGGCTTGTTGTAAAAATGGAATTGGTTTAATGAGTTTATAAGCAACGACGGGGTGCTTGCGAACAATGTCGCGTTCTTCATCTGTCAACTTGCCATTTTTATGTAAAATGCCATCAGGAATTCCCATTTTGCCAATGTCATGCAAAATGGCACCACGCCGAATGTGTTCAATGATTTCTTCAGGGAAACCGATTTTGTGTGCTAGTTTTAGGGTTACATCGGTTACGCGGCGTGAATGACCTTCTGTTTCTTTATCTCGTAATTCTAAGGCATGTGCCCAACCTTCTAAGGTGACATCATACGCTTCGGCAAGTTCATGGGTACGCGACATAACCCGTTCTTCGAGTTGTAAATTTAATTTCCGTAAATCAGTTTCGAGCTGTTTCAGGGCTGTAATATCATGTGAAATATAAATTTGACCTGTGATTTCGCGGCGTGAGTTTAGGAGAGGCAACACGGTAGTCTCAAAATAAATTTTGAAGCCACCAATTTCAAAGTCTGTTTCGATGCGCGAGAGGACGGTGCTGGTAATTGGTTTGATGGGAATTGGGAAATTTTCAAATACCTTGAAAGCAGGTTCTCCAATAATTGAATCTGCGCTTTTTCCTAAAAATGCAAGCATAGATGAATTTACATCTACGATGTAATTTTTATTATCAACCACAACGACTAAATCTAGCATGGCTTCAAATACTTTGTCACGTGCAACGGGGGAGACATCAAAGATGCGAAAGCGATAAAAGCCCCAGGCTAGTAAAAAGTTTCCGATGGCGATGGTGAATGGGGAAGCGTCTCTTTGGGCATTGATGTAAATTTCGGACAAGGCGAGAACAGAACCAACTAGCGGGAAAAGTAAGCCTGTTAAGATAAAACCAATTTGAATTCTGTAAAACTGATGCGGTTGCATCATCCGTAAAACTAAAAGTGTAATACTTAAGACTGCAATGAAATAAACATAAGCAGTGTAAAAAATCACAACTGTTGAGTAATCATAATTTAGCGAGTTGAAAAATTCTGTTTTTATTACTTGTGGGTTATGATACACCAAGCCATGAATTGGGTCTGTGAGAACTAAGATTGAAAACAAAAATGGAATGATTAATGAAAGGACAAAAACTTTCTTTATATTCTTAATTTTGTATTCAGTAAATTCAATTGCAAAAAAAGGAAACGAAATAATGGCGATGTTGCCTACTACCCATTGAAAACTTTCCCAAAATAATTTTGAGTTTATATCTGATGCAATCACCTCGCTAATGTTGCCAAAAATATATAAGTTTTGACCTAAGATGTACCAAAAAAACCATTTTGCCCCCCGTGCTGTTCTGCGTATCCATGTATATAATAAAATCCCTAGCGAAATACCGAGGGATGCGGCGTATGGAATTAGATAAATAATTTCTTCACGACCCATAATAATTACATATTTTACCTGTTCTTATGGCGAGTGCTGAATTATTTTTCTTTCGATTTCCTTGCATTTTTCGTCAGGTAATCGAATATCACTTCACACAAAACTATTGATTCTTTTTTATCGCCCGCCACACTCTTTCTGGCGTAGCAGGGATTTCATCTACATTGACTCCAATTGCATCCAAAATAGCATTCCCAACTGCTGGGGCAACGCCATCCATTGGAATTTCTGCTACGGCTTTCACGCCAAATGGGTGACTCGGTTCAAACGTCTCTACGAATATAGTTTCTAAATCGGGCATTTCGTTTGAACGGAAGATATGATAACGGTCTAAATCTCTTTCGTAGGCGTTGCCTTTATCGTCATAACGCATTTCTTCACAGACCGCATAACCTAATGCTTGCGTCATGCCGCCTTCAATTTGACCTGACGCGGTTAACGGATTCACAATCACACCTGAATCAACTGCCATCACTAGTTTATCTACAACCACTTCGCCAGTTTCAGTATCCACTGTCACTTCTGCAAATTGAGCCGCAAACGGCGGAGGCGACACAGGCGATACATAACTTGCTACACCCATAATTTGTTCTTGATTATTTTTATGCAAAGTATCTAAGGCAATATCTGCCAGCGTTACAAAACGACCATCAGGCGCGATGGCTTTTTTATCTGCTAACTTGATGCTTTCATATTCACTTTCGGGAATATCTAATATAGCACAAGCACGGACTTTGATTCTCTCTGCCACAATTTGAGCGGCTTTCACTGCGGCTGTACCAGATATGTAGGTAGTCGAAGAAGCGTATGCACCTTTATCAAATGGTGTGAAGTCAGTATCAGATGAATAGGTAATCATATCTTCAAGCGGAACGCCCAACACTTCCGCCGCCATTTGAGCAATGACAGTATCCGAGCCTGTTCCCAAATCTGTTGCACCGACCAAAAGATTGAAAGAACCATCATCATTCATTTTGATAGATGCGCCACCCATATCCAAATATGGAATGGCAGTTCCTTGCATCACAAATGAAACGCCAATCCCTCTTTTCTTCTTTCCTCTTTTATCACTTACAAAATTTCTCCACGCTTCGTTATTGTATTTATCATCCCACGCAATTGCCGCGCGACCTTGCGCCACGCATTGTTCCAAACCAACGGTATGAATAATTTCAGGGCGAGGCTCACGACCCTCATTCCATGCTGTTGAAAATGGATGATATTCGCCAGGTCGAATTGTATTTTTCAAACGAAAATCAATTGGGTCAAAATTCATCGCGCGGGCAATTTTTTCTAAGTGACGGTCTAGGGGCCAATAACCTTGTGGCACGCCATATCCGCGAAATGCGCCAGCAGGTGGCGTGTTGGTATAAACAATATCGGCATAAAAACGAATGTTTGGCGATTTTCGATATTCGCCATCACCAACATACAAAGCCATAGATTTGTGACCTGTATTTCCAGTAACTGTCAAAGCATGACAACCATACGCGCCAGTATCGGATAAAGCATACATTTCATTAGCTGTGATAGTTCCATCGCGCTTCACGCCTGTCTTCATCTTGATTCTCATTGGGTGCCTTGACCTTGCCGCGATAAATTCTTCTTCGCGGGTGTATTCGTAAATCACGGGTCGTTTGGTAGCAATGGTGAGATGTGCTGGTACATCTTCCATCAAAACTTCTTGCTTGCCACCGAATCCACCACCGATTCTAGGTTTGATAACGCGAATTCTTTTGACTGGCAAATCCAAAACTGGAGCAAGCATTCTTCTTACATGAAAAGGAACTTGTGTAGATGTGCGAATGACTAATCTATCATCTTCATCCCAATAAGTGACACAGACATGCGGTTCAATTGAAACTTGTTGCACTTTTGGAACTTCATACTCCGCCTCAAAAATTTCATCGGCTTCTGCAAAACCTTTGTTTACATCACCAATGTCAATGCGGATGTGCGCCGCTAAATTTTTATCTGGGTTTGAATCTGCAAAGTTGACATATTCAGGTTCATCATGAATTTTTATTTTGCTATTCATCGCCTCACGCGAATCTAAAATGGCTGGCAGTATTTCATATTCAACATCAATTAATGACAATGCTTTCTCTGCAATTTCAGGAGTCTCTGCCGCGACAAAGGCAACTCTATCTCCAACAAAGCGAACTTTTTTATCTAATGAAAACGAATCCAACGGACCAGGAATTGGGTCAGATTGTCCTGCGGTTGAATACACCACACGCGGAATATCTTGCCAAGTGAGCACAGCCACAACACCTTGTAATTCTTTGGCTTTACTTGTATCAATTTTTTTAATCAAAGCATGTGCATGTGGCGAATGTAAAACTTTGGCATACAACATGCCGCGAATATCCATATCGGCTGTGAAAGCAGGTTTACCTTGCACAAGTTTTACTGCATCAACTTTTTTCTCGGGCTTGCCAACGGTTTGCCACGTTTGGCTTTCAGGCGTAACAAAAACTTTGGGTTTGACGAGCAGGCTGGTGGTAGAGTCTGGAGGCGCAATCGGTGAATCATTTGAAGGGAAGCGAAAATCAACGAGTCCTGATTCTCCAATATCAAATTTTTCATCACCACGCAATTCAGCGGCGGCGGTCATCACGGCTTGCACAGGTTTGAGATAACCCGTGCAACGACACAACACGCCCGAAATCGCTTCACGCACTTCTTCTTCATTCGGATTTGGATTTTTCTCTAACAAACTTTTTGCGGCAAGAATTTGAGCAGGTGTACAATAACCGCACTGAATAGCACCTGATTCAACAAATGCTTTTTGAAGTGGATGCAAGCCATCTGTTTTTCGCCAACCTTGTTCTGGATGTTCACCCAACGCTTCAATCGTGACGACAGCCTGATTCTCAACCTGAGCCGCTAACAACGACCCAGCATTGACCGGCTTGCCATTTAGCAAAACTGTATCTGAACCACTTAAACCATCTTCATCACCAAACTTGACTCCGTGAAAGCCAAGCCCACGAATTGCCGCAAGCAATGTTGTGGATGGTGGAACATCAATTTCATATTCTGTGCCGTTAATTTTTAGGGTGAGATTCATGTTGTCTCCAGTTATTTCTTTCAGAGAGAGGAATATTTGAATATTTTAATTGTTTCAGCCAAACATCCGTTGCATGTTGATATGTTCCTAGCCAATTAATTTTTTGTTCGCTTAATATTTTGTGATGTTCACTCAAATTAATTATAGCAAGATGAGGGTTTTGCGGTAGATTTATTCCTAGTTTTTTTGAAAACAAATCAGGGATTTTCATTTGATTTCCCAAGAATCTTGATAATATTTCTTTGTGCATTTGTTGCAGAAGCATAGATGCAGTATAGTAAAAACGAAATACTAATTTTGCATCTGGGTCTAAAATTTCGTTATCAACCATTTCGGCTTCGTTTGCAAAATCAGGATGTCTTAAGAGTAGAGGAATTAAACTAAGACGAATTCGTGCTTCTGGGCTTTGTGCTAGCAATTGTAGAAAGATTTTCGGTGAAAGTATAGGCGTATCTGTAAAAGATTCTCCCATCAAAAATCTTACATCCCATGCCCACAGTTCAGAGACCAAGTCATCATCTGTGATAGATTTCATAATTATTTTTCTTCGGGATATTTTTTAATTTTCTGTCGAATTTTATTTCTTAATTCATCAATCAATCTTAGTTCACTTTTTTGTTTATCTAAATAATACCAATGATCCCAGCCATTACTAGGGGCTTTTTTTATAAATGTAGCTATTTGATGAATTGAACCTATCTTTTTGCGATAAATCAAATTTCCATTTGTTAAAATTTCAGCCGCAAACTTAGGTTTTTTTCCTAATAATAATTTATCACCACTTTCTAACAATCCACATTCTATGAGTGTACCAAATGGAATTCGTGGTTCTTTGAGTTTCTCAATTTTTAGATAATTAGTATCTATAGGCTTAATGTTGGCAATACGCTTTTTGGCTATCCTAATATAATTTTTGTTCTTTTCAATACCAATCCAGTTTCGACCAAGTTTTTTTGCTACAGCACCAGTAGTACCTGTACCAAAAAATGGATCAAGAATTACATCACCTACTTTTGAAGATGATAATATTACTCTATAAAGAAGAGATTCTGGTTTTTGGGTTGAATGAGACCTTAACCCATTAGACTTTGATTTAATTCTTTCCTTTCCATTTGCTAGGGACAATGCCCAAAAAGACCAATCAGAACGCATTTGAAGATTCTCATTAAGTGCTTTTACATCATGATGATTAAAGGTATATTTTGCCTCTTTATTCTTCTTAGCCCATATTAACGTTTCGTGTGCATTGGTAAATCTAACACCTCTGAAATTAGGCATTGGGTTGTTTTTTATCCAAACAACATCATTCAAGAACCAATACCCTAAGTCTTGCATAATACTTCCAACGCGATAGATGTTATGATATGTTCCTATAACCCAGATTGTGCCAGTTTCTTTTAAGACCTTTTGCGCTGCTGTTAGCCAATCTAAAGTGAACTGATCATATTCTTGATAGTCTTTGAATTTATCCCATTTATCATCTACGGTTTTTACTTTCGATTGATTTGGCCTCCAAAGCTCATTTTCAAGTTGTAGAAAATACGGAGGGTCCGCAAATATTAAGTCCACCGAATTTTTGGGCAATGACTTCAATACATCTATACAATTTCCTTGAATTACTGTATTAAGAACTTTTTTATTCCTCACAGAATATACCTTTGCAAAGTTTTTTATTATTTTCAAAAAATATTACACTTCGTGATTTAGGGCTTCAAACTGCATTCGATCAAGTAGTAACCCAAAATTTGCCTTTCGGATTACTTGCCATATAAGTTGCTTAACAGAGTCAGTGTCTTTATCAGGTGGAATAATTGTTGTAACAGCACTCATTGCAAAGCGATAATATCTTTGAAATTTTTCGGGTTCATTTTGGATTATTTGAAGTGTTTTTTCAAGAAACTCATTCACCTGTTTATATCTTTTTTCTGTATCTGATTCTTTTTGAGAAAGATCAACGCCTGAAAGTGAGCATGAAGCGAGTAATGTGAAAAAGGCTCGGTATGCCGCTTTGTTATCTTTAAAGAATCTTTGAAAGGCAGATATCGTAAGATTTTTCTCACTCATTTTCGACTGCAAAATTTGCATACTCTTGTTTGCAATTTGTTGAATTTGGAAAAGTTTTGTTAAAAGAGTATTCCCTTCAGGATCTTCTTCGTAAAATTTAGAAATCACTTCAGGTAATAAATCTAGATAGTTTGTATCAAAAATATTATTAGGTGAGTTACTAAATATACCAACAAACAACCCTCTTAAGTCTTCATACATTAATTCGTATTGATATATATTGTCAAGCAAAGTAAATGCACTTTCATTTCCAAGTACCCTATAACCTTCATGTGATGCTGCTTTGTTTACAACCTGTGGGCGAAGAAATTGCGCTATTTCTAACTCAAATCTGCTGACATCGTTTTGCAAGTTTGCCGCACGTGCTACATCCCATGCTTGATTTGTGCCGACTACTTTGGCGGTCACATAAACTTCATTTTCATCTTCTGTGTAACTTACAATGCACATTGTGGTTTGGCATCCATTAACTACACTGGATTCTTGCAATCGAATAGTTTTATTGTTTACAGCACTAACTTCTTTGGCTTTGAACACAATACCATTGTTGCGCGATAAAAACTGATCTGGCTCTTTTCTTACAGTTTTTATTATTTCTTCGTTTATTGCAGTTCCGGAATCGGGTCTAGTTCTTGATGTTAAGAAATTACGTATATTTTCATAAAAAAGTGAATCGCCATAAATTCCGTATAATCTTCGGAGCTCTTTTCCTGAAAGTACACCAATATATACGTTATCTTTTTCTATAAAATCAGTTTCAAAAGTCAGTTCAAAATCGGAGGGTAAAATATTGGCTTTTCGATATGCTGTTTTTAATAACTCTAAAATTTTATGACCATCAATAATTTCAAGTTGTTTTGTGTCTCTTAATTGATGATAAAACTGTATTGATGAAAAACTTGATCCCTCATATTTTTTTATTATATTTTCAAGATTGTTGCCAGCCACGATTTGATAATAAACAGTTGGCTCGTCTCCGACAGAAACACCACCATGAGCAAACAATGGGCCTGCACTGTCAGTAAAGTGTTTTTTGTGAAACCCCTGAAAATTGCTTATAATGCTATCGAAGCCATTTTTGTCACTTAATGTATATTTGGATTGAATACACAGAATTTGATTTGAAACAGCATGTTCTGCTATTAAATCAACACCTTCATCATGGCTTTCTTTTTGTAGTTCTGCTTGCTCAAAGCCTCGACTCCCAAAGTTCGTATATGGAATCAATTCCTGAACAACTTTTGCAAATTTAATACCTTTCTCTCTTGGAGATAACCCACTAAAGTTTTCTTCAAAATGGTCTCGGAGGTCTGAATAAGAATTAAGGTAACTTGGGAATTTGGGTGTCATAGATGTTTATCCTTGCATTCGACGAACGTACGATTCTGTTGTTCTACTCTGAGTGTCAATTATACCGTCTGATGAATCTTACTTACAAATACAAATTTTCATCATCCTCAAGCTTCGTTGGAGGAGATTTGATTCCATAATCCCAAAAGCCATTTTCTTTAATTGCGGATGCAATGTCATAAAAGGCAAAATATCATTTGACCTTCAACACAATTTTTCCAAAATGATTGCCACTTTCATAGTGTGCAAACGCCTCACGCGCTTTTTCAAGCGGATAGACTGAGTCTATAATTGGAGTAAGTTTGCCGCTAAAAACATGCTCCATCATTTCGCGGAAATCATTCAGACTGCCCATTGTTGAACCGATGTGAGTTTGTTCATTCCAAAACAACAAGGATAAATTTGTAATCGCTTCACGCCCTGTTGTGCGTCCATAAGTGACAATGCGACCGCCTTTGCGTAATATTTTTTGGCTTTCGCCCCAAGTGAGTGCGCCTACATTTTCTAAAACCAAATCAACCCCACGTCCATTTGTGAGGCGATGAATTTCATCAAACGGGTTACCAGCCTTGCGATTCACAGCATAATTTGCACCAGCATGACGTGCTTTATCCATTTTTTCTTCCGAACTGGTGATGGCAAAGACTTCTGCACCCAGCATTTTGCTGATTTGAATCGCCGCTACTGCCACGCCTCCACTTGCTCCTAATATCAAAACTTTTTCTCCCTTTTGAATTTTCCCGCGTGTAATCATTGCTCTCCATGCAGTTTGATATGCTAATGGGGCGGCAGCGGCAGTGACAAAGTCAAAGCCATTTGGTATTCGCATGATTTTATTTGCATTCACTGCAATATATTCTGCATTACCGCCATTCCCATTTGCGCCGAGAATATCATAGTCATCACATAATGTGACATTGCCTTGTAAACAGTGTTCACATTTTTCACATGAAAGCGATGGGTTAACTACGACAGCATCACCAACAGCCCAATTCGTTACATCTGATGAAACTTTTTCGATAACACCCGCAATGTCAGAACCTGTCCACATAGGGAATGTATAACTTTCATCAACAGGTCCATGCAATGCCCAAAGTTCTATATGGTTAAATGCACTGGCGTGAACGCGAATCAATACTTGCCCAGCCCCAATTTTCGGCTTAGGCACATCCGCAATTTTGATTTGTGAAGCGTCTCCACATTCGTAAAATACAGCGGCTTTCATAATTTTATAACCTCTAATTTTTAATATAATTTAAAAATACAAATCTTCATCATCCTCAACCTTCGGCGGCGGGGAAGAGAGTTCGTAACTCCAAATTCCATTTTCTTTCATGGCAGAGGCAACATCATAAGGTGTAGGGACAAACTCATAACTCTGCGATTCGATAAATTCCAAAATCAAAGCATGATTTGGCTTTTCGCTTTTGAAACTTTTCTGTACATGATTCAACAAATATTTCGCACTTTCGTTTGAGATTTGAAAAAGTTTTGCAATTTGTTCGTAGGGTTTTATTTTCTTAGTCATCATTTTCTAAGTATAAATGAAATTATGTCAACCCCCTCCGTCCTTCGGACACCTCCCCCAAATCCACAAATAGAATTTTGGTAATTAACCCAAGTTGCTACCCACAATCTTTTGCCGCGAATTTCGCTAATTTACACGGATTTTTTTGAATCCATTAGCGAAAATCCGCGTAATTCGTGGCTAAAAAAGCCTTTTGCATCCACTTTCGAAAAAAATCTTACAAAGGTAGCAACTTGAGTTAATTATAAGAACTTATTATTGTGGATTTGGGGGAGGCAGGGTGGGGGTCACAACCTCTATCAATCGTTTTTCAATTTCTTGCCACTCTGCACTCAAATCTACGCTTTCGACGCGCAGAGACATTTCTTGCAATTGAACCACTTCGGATAAATTTTTTCCATGCACAGTTGGGTATAGCAAAATCCCATTTGCTTGGCGATGTTTTTCTGAAAGATGTTCTTGCGTTTTGAGATACGCATACAATTGATACAAATGTGATGAATCAAAATCTTGCTTGCCCCATCGATTTTCAACTAAACTGTTTGCAGTAAATTTTGTATCAATAATTAAAATTTTTCCTGATGATTTTTCTTCCAACATTAAGTCAGGACGCATGATGGGTAAGAGGTCGTTAGAAAATGCCTCATGCCAAGTTAAATGTTTTTGTGCAGTCACCAACCAGCCCTTAAGATGGAAGCGATAAAAATTTGCCACAAATCTTTCGTAAATCGAATGTAATGTCAACGCATCACGTTCAATCACAGGTTGTAAATAGTCGCCAGCAAAATCAGTGGGCATTTCGCGCCGCGCAATCAATTCGCAAATTCCCAACATCACACGATAATCTTTATCTTTGCATTCCAATTGCACACGCCGAATCGCATCAGGTTTTAATTCGATGAAATTAATTCCATCCAACGCTTTTACTAAATCATGCAAGCCAACATAATGCAACGTGCTACGAATGATTTGATTTTTAGGAACGTTGACATGATAAGTTTGATATTCGCAATATGCTTGACCTTGTTCAAAAGAATTTCGCTTCAGACTTTGCGTGAAGTTGATTCTGCCGCGAATGCTTTTTATTAACCCCGATTCATTTGTGTAGTCGCGTCCTAGCCCGATTCTTAATCGCTGACGAATTAATTTTGCCAACATTAACTTTAATAATGCGTCAAATGTTGCTGCATCTTCTACATCACCCAATGCGGAAAGTTTTATATCTGGCGATTCGTTCCATGCGTATAACAGCATATGCCAAAGGTTGCGGATGGGGATGGTATGAGTTGTATTCATTGTGGTGAGTCTCCAGTCTCTAATCTCTTGATAACTTGAGACTGGAGATTAGAGATTGTTATGTTAACAATTCTCTTTCAGCATCTTCCGCTTTCTTTGGATTATCAAACCAATATTCTTTTAATAACGGAATGATTTCTGTTTTGATAATACTTTTGTACCAATTTTCATTCAGATTTGAAAAATCATTTCCTTTGGGGCAAAAGAAACTATGACCAATTTGATAATTTTCTCCGAGCAAATTATCTTCTTTGATTTTTAGGTTGAGCGAAGATAATTTTTTGATAATCAAATCTACCAGTTGCGGATTCATGTTTCTTTCTATTAACCAATTTTTGAAAACTTCGCTTTCATATTGCGGATGTAAAGTATAGAAAGCAAATCTTCTCCTCAAAGCATAATCTACCATTGCCAGAGAGCGGTCTGCTAGATTCATTAATCCGATGATATATAAATTGGACGGAATGTAAAATTTATTTTCGTTTTTATGCTGATACACCAGTGAAATAGAATATTCTACTCCGCGCTTATCGCTTTCAATTAACATTAGCAACTCGCCAAAGATTTGACTCAAATTCCCGCGATTGATTTCGTCAATGATGAAGACGTAATCTTGGTCAGGGTTATTGATTGCTTTCTGACAAAACTCATAAAACACGCCGTTTTTCAAGTTGAAAGAGCCATTTCCATCAGGTCTGTATCCGCGCACGAAATCATCATATGAATACGATTGATGAAATTGAATCATTTCGATCCGAGTTGAGTCAATTTCTTGCATGAGAGCATACGCCAATTTTTTAGCAAGGAACGTTTTGCCAACGCCAGGCGAGCCTTGCAGAATTAATGCTTTTTTGGCTCTTAATCGTTCAAGAATTTCTTTAATTTCAGATTCGGTTAAAAAGATGCCTGATGTAAGAATATCTCCAATGCTATAAGGTGGCTTTACAGCAATTTCATTGTTTTCTGGTTCTTCTATCTCAAATTCTTTCCACCAAATATTAGTAAATGTATCATAATCTTGATTCTGTCCATACCAAACAAAATCTCTTAACATTTCAGAGAACTTGATGTTTTTATGTTCAATATCTAAGTTTAATTTCCATAAAGTTTTTTGGTATGTATAAAAATACCAAAATTTTTGTTCAAAATTATTATCCCATTCAACCTCAACAGTTCTCCCATCATTTCGATTAGCAATAATAGTTCCGACTGCTTTTATTGCCATTCTCGAAACAGTTCTATTTTGATTATCAAAAGGGAGTCCTAGCCTTTGAGTCGAGACGGCTTTAATGGCAATTTTGTCACCAACCTTCATTGATTTGACATCATCAAGGTATTTGTCTTTATATCCATTTATCCATACGCCCTCTTCTAAAAATCTTTGTGTTTGGTCAGATGGTTCTTGGTTATTCCAATACGCGCCTACAAGCCAGTAGTTAATATCTTCTTGTGTTTGATATTTTCTTTTTGTTTCATTTACCATTCTAATCCTCTCATTCTCAATGCCCCAGGCTTCAAGGGAAATTTCTGAAAAAATTTTTTTGGAGTTATGAAATTGTCCCAAAGTTTCAATATAAAATTTTGAATTTAATCCCTGAGGCGGCAATTTGATATTCAAATGCGAACGATTAATTTGATCTAGTCCTAAAAAAGAATATGGATTAATCCAAAACAACCCCATAGTGAGATTTATATTTGTATTTCTAACAGTTAACGCTTCGTCGAAAGCCTGCTGAAAATCCTTATTTTTTAATGGTGCTTCTTGTAATGCTAATTTATAAATCTTCCACAGTTTTTCGATGTCGGTACTTTTTCGATATAGTTGATTTGAAAAGAACCATGATTTGAAATTGTTTAAAATAGGAATGCCATTAAAATCTTCGGGAACGTCACTTTTTAGTTTGAAGAATTGCTTTATTTTGGAAAGGATGTTAACTCTTTGTTCAAATCCGATACCACGATTGAAGACACCGAAAAAGGTAAATGGGTCAATTTCTTTTAATAAAAAACGCGAACCGTTTTTATCTTTGTCATTTAACGGTGTAATGACATGACCATCTTTACGAAGCGTTTCGAGAAATGAAATTAATTCATCTTGTCTATTCTCCCAATTGACAAGTTCGTTTGCCAATTCCTGATAAAACGGAATCCATGTGAATTGATGGGTGGAATAGGAAGATTTGTTCAAGTATTTCATTGTGAAATGATTACTTTTTGTAAGGCAATATTTCCATTTCGATTACACCTTGAAGTGTTTCGTATTCAGGGTCTTTGTGAATCAAAGTTGCCTTTTGTTGATTTGCAATTGCGGCGATAACTGAATCTGCAAGTGAAAGGCTATGATTTGCTTTTATCCTTGCGGCATTTAACAAAATTGCTTCATCTGCATCCCAAATAATTTTTGCATTAAGTTTCTTTATCAACGCATAACGGGTGATAGATTCTTCTTCCCCAAGTTCTCTTTGTGATATGTAAACTGTTTCAAGAATAGTTAGCCACGGAATAATGATTGTATCTTTCCGAAGAATATCTCTGACTCTTTCGGCACCTTCTTCTTTTTCAATAAATGCCATTAAAGCAGAAGTATCAATCACAAAGGATTTATTTGCCATTTTCTTTTTTCCTGTACTTTGCTCGTTCTTCAAGAAGTTTACGAGTTAGCCCTTGCCCTTTGCCTCGACCATATAATGCGGCAACAGGGTCTGAGGGAACAGGAATGACACGAATGGTTTGACCATCATCTACCCAAACAAGTTGGTCACCATCTTTAATATTATATTTTGCGCGAATCGCGGCAGGGACAACGGTTTGCCCGCGTCGCGACACTATCGTTTCCATAGACATAGCGTACCTCCAATCAGTAAGACATATTTATATTTTACAAGACAAAATAAGAATATGCAAGATGAGGCTTTAGATGGACTTAATACTTTCCAAACACCGCTTTGACAAAACCGCCGCCATTTCAATTCGGTATTCAGCAGATGCCCATTCATCATTCGCTTCGTGATAGGCAATGCGGGCGGCTGTTTCGATTCCACCATCTTCACTTCCATCCATAGCTAGCAATGGGATTTTTCCATAGCCGCCTAATGTTAATCTCGTTCTACCAGAATTCCATTGCGCGAGCGAAACGCACACAATCGGTTTATCTGCTGGAGTTTTAGATACATATTCAAAAGCGGTTTTGATGTTGAGAGGAATTGTGATGGATGTGATTAATCCTTTTGGGCGAGTGAGTAAGTATTCGCTGAGACTGGAAACTTGAGACCGTTTTGAATCCCTAATTTCTAGTTTTGTATCACATGCTAATAGCATCGTCACAGATGGAGACCTTCCATCACTTGCAACAATTGTCCCTGCTACAGTTGCGGAGTTGCGAATGTTTAATGGGGCTTCAAGTTTGAAGGCAGTTTTTAGAGAGTCAGAAACATGTTCAGATTCAAGTAATGACTGTAATGTGCAAGTAGCACCGATTTGCAATTCATTTCCGTTAACGCGGAGCGCATCAAGTTTGAGGAGTTGCAAATCTACCACGGAGACAGAATCAGGCATCCCCTTAGAAAGAAGCGTGCCACCTCCTAGAGGAATTGTATTTGGTTGAGTCAAAAGAGTCAGGGCTTCATCTAATGTCTTAGGGCGATGATAAGTTGTTATCATATTTGTTTCTCCAACTTTTATTATACTAAGGCTTTGGCAATGTAATTTTGAATTGAACAGATAATAAGCGCAATAAAAAAACCACAAATGCGCCAATGATTGATGCAATGAATGGGTTGAATTGAAACCATGTCAATAAAATAAATGCGCCCGTGCCGATGAATGAACAAGTGGCGTAGAGTTCGGTGCTGTGACGAAAAACGTTTGGCACGCGGTTACAAAGTAAATCGCGTAATACGCCACCGAAAATGCCAGTGATGACTCCCATTAGAATGGCGACAATGCCTGAAAGATTTAATTGCAAAGCATATGTTGCGCCAAGAATGCTGAAAACGCTTAAGCCAATTGCATCGGGGACATTTAATAAGCGGATTGGAAAATTATGAAACCAATAAAATGTGATGAGCGCGACTAAAAATGTGACGATAGACAAAAGCGGGTCAACCACCCAGAAAATGGGCGTGCGACCTAATAATAAATCTCGAATTGTTCCGCCGCCAAAAGCAGTGACGTATGCAATTGTCATTGCACCGACGATGTCCATTTCATTTTTACGCGCTTCGAGCGCGCCAGATATTGCAGAGGCTGTGACGGCGATGTAGGTGAGGATGAATAAAATGTTTTCCATGATGAAAAAACGACCGCAGACCGCCGACGGCATGGTATCGTCTGCCGTCTGTCGTCAGCGGTCTGTATTTAATACCCACGCCTTCTCACACGAATTTTTTGAATGATAGGAAACAACACACCAATTATCAAAAATAAAATCAATGCACCAATGCCTGCGCCTGGCAAAACAATATTTGCAGGTGGAATTGGCGTAACGGTTGGCGTGATACTTGCCGTTGGCGTAAACGTAGGCGTTGATGTATTTGTAGCGGTTAGTGTAAATGTGGGCGTATAAGTTGGCGTGTTTGTTGATGTAGGTGTGAATGTAGCAGTCGGTGTAAAAGTAGATGTTATAGGAATTGGTGTCGCTGTTCTTCTGTTACCTGATTGTGATGCCTCAGGTGTATCAGTACATGGAATTGCTCCACCTGCCGAATCAAAACAACCACCTTGTGCATAAATAAATTTTTGCGGAATTATAAAATATAAAAACAATAGAATAATAAAAATAATTTTTGTCTTCATATTAATCTGGGTAAACCTTCCAACCCAATTCTTCCAAGCGTGTCAAATCAATTTGGTCTTTTGGCACATCAATATGTAAGCCCGTTCCTTCGGCTAACAATTCATTTGTTTCAGCATCATACACGCCCGCCCACGCTTCCACAACTCTACTTTTATTTTTACTTATCTTGCCAACAAACTTTAATAATTTTCCAATCGGCACATTTTTTCTGTATTTCACTTCCAATTTTCCAGTAAACACAAAACGCGGATTATGCACATCACTGCCCATGTGCGCCCGCCCTGTAATTTCATCTAACACTGCCGCCACAATGCCACCATGCAAAACATTTGGATAACCCTGAAAATGTTCAGGCGCAATGAATTCAGTTTCAACCACGCCTTCTTCCACTTGATAAAAACTTAAACGCAAACCAACAGGATTTTCCAAACCACAAATAAAACAATGACGTGAATTTGCTTGCTTAATTTTTGCCATAATGCGGATTATACTCTGTGACATGACTCATCCCAAAATTTTGATAACGCGCCTCATTCCTGACGCAGGCTTGGCTTTGCTTCGTCAGCATTATCCTAACTTCGAGGTTTGGACTCCAGACCTGCCGATGTCTCGTGAAGAATTGATTCAAAAATCAAAAGGTGTGGATGGTTTACTTTGCGCCCTCACCGAAAAAATAGATGCAGAGTTAATGGACTCAATTGGTCCCCAATTAAAAGTGATTAGTAGTATGTCCGTAGGTGTTGACCATATTGATATTCCCGCCGCAACTCAAAGAAAAATTGCTGTTGGAAATACGCCTGGCGTACTTACAGATGCCACTGCCGACCAAGCCTTTGCATTGATGCTCGCCGCTGCAAGAAGAATCACCGAAGCGGAAAGATTTCTGCGCGTTGGCAAATGGCAAACATGGATTCCGAATCTTTTACTCGGTGCGGATTTAGCAGGCGCAACACTTGGAATCATTGGCTTTGGAAGAATTGGTCAGGCAGTTGCCAAACGTGCTCAAGGTTTTGACATGCGAATTATTTATCACAGCCCGAATGCACAACCCGCTTACAACGCCACAAAAGTTGATTTAGATACTTTACTGAAAGAATCAGATTTTATTTCTTTACACGTCCCACTCAAACCTGAAACAAAACGTTTAGTGAATGCTGATTTTTTATCAAAGATGAAGCCGAATGCTATTTTAGTTAACACAACACGCGGAGGTGTTCTTGACCAAACTGCTTTATACAATGCCTTGAAATCAAAACAAATCTTCGCCGCCGCATTAGATGTCACTGACCCTGAGCCTCTGCCAATGGATTCTCCGCTTTTGGAATTGGAGAATTGTCTAATTGTTCCGCATTTGGGAAGTGCGACGAAAAAGACAAGAGATAAAATGGCTGTATTAGCAGTTGAGAATTTGATTGCGGGAGTAGAAAATAAAAAATTACCGAATTGCGTTAACCTCGAAATTTATTTATAACTGTTTGTGTTACTTCCGAGTGTGCGAGTGTGTATAAAACTCAGATGGCAAGACTCTATTCATGTAAAAAAAGATGGAGAGCCCCAACTATCGGATGCGCAATTTGTTGAGTGGTGTTGCTCATAATATAGACTATCTTAATATAATTTTTTCAAACAATTCAAGAACAATCGCAAGTATGAGGACACTTGTGCTCCAGATCGTTTGGAATCTACCAGCAACTTTTGCCTCGTTGCCGATTACAAAAGTGATTATTGGAAGTCTCGTCGGAAGAATATTTACACCTGTAATAAATGCGAATAAACCCATAAAAAGACCAATGGTAGCAAAGAGCCCAGATATAGAAGAGAATATATTTATTGACAATAATACTTTGGTGAAAAGAAAATAGACAATCCCAAACCAACCCAAATAAAGGATAATATATCCCCACCTCATCCATTTGTGTTGAGGATATTTTTTGCCTAATTCTTTGCCAGTCAATCTTTTACTGTGTTTCAAGTGTATCCATGGTGTATACATCGCAAATACGCCAAGAATCATACTTGCAAAGCCGAGAATTAAGAAAATCCATTCTATAGTGCCCATTTGATAACCCAACTTTTGTATCTCATTAATTTTGGCAGAAAAAACTTACTTGACGGGCACTTAAGGTTCAAATTTGAGCAAACGTATCAATCAACAACTTAAAATTCCCGCCCACTGGATACAAAATCGGGCAAGTGCATCCGCGTTTGATGTATTCTTGCACTTTGGCTTTTGCTTCAGCAGGTGTTCCCGATGCTGTAATCTTATGAACCAAATCATCAGGCACTAAATCTTTGGCTTGCATGATTTGTTCTTTGGTGGCGGGCCAACCTAAAATGGCTTGAATCTTTTGAATCACATCATCCGAAACATTCGATGCTTTGGCAATGTGCGGTTGTTGAGCCAAATACTGACATAACAACATCTTGGTGTAATCAATGGCTTTTTCATGGCTTTCATCCACAGAACAAACGATTAATTGTGGACGGTCAAAATCATCCATTTTTCTGCCAGATTTTTTCAAACCTTTATCTAACAATTCCATGGCTTTGTCGTTGTAATCAGGGGCAACACAATAATTCAAAACCACGCCATCGGCAACTTCACCAGTCATTTCCATCATTTGGTCACCTGTTGCACCAATCATAATGGGGATATTTCTTGGTTCACGTCTTCCATACACAACATCTAATTCAATGCCATTCACATGGATAAATTCACCATCAAAAGTGACTCGTTCCATGTTTAGTAATTTTTTCATCACATGCACAGTTTCTTTCATGGCTGTGAGTGGTTTTTTTCTGTCAATGCCGACATTTTTTGCTAGCGGGTCCCACCAAGCACCAAGTCCGCAGATGACTCGGTTTGGGGCTAAGTCATCAAGCGTCAGAAAGGTTGAAGCGAGAAGCCCGATGTTACGAGTCCAGTTGTTAATCACACCTGAGCCCACTTTGATTTTATTTGTCACAGCGGCATATCCAGCCATTGGAACAATCGCATCACGCACCAATCTTGATTCTGCTTGCCAAACCGCTTCAAATCCTTTTTCTTCGGCATATTTTGCGTATTCCAATCCATCGCGCAAGTCATGTGAGTCTTGCAAATACAGGGCAACACGTTCTTTGGTCATGGCATTCTCCTTTTTATTGGACGCGGATAAACGCTGATGTACGCTGATTTTTTAATTATTTTATCCGCGTTTTCCGCGCTTGTCAGCGTCCCAAAAAATTTCTCAAAAAAATCTCTGTGCCTCTCTGTGTCCTCTGTGGCTAAAAAATTATACCTTTGTAGATTCCATCTTTTTCACTAACTCTAAATCTTCTGGCATATCTACATCTAAAGCCAGCGATGGCAATTCAACAATTTCTAAATGTGCATTTGCTTTTTTAGCACGTTCACTATGTTTCTGAAAAGAGTCTTCGCCAAATTCATAATCAATCAAACCAGGTGGCACCATCAACAAAGCATTCGTTCCTTTTTTATGTCTGTCTGGCGCAATCACAACCACTGGCGGTTTTGCGGCACTATCAATCAAAGTTAACACATCTTCTTTGGTTAATAATGGCAAATCGGCTGGCAAAATCAAAACACCTTGAATGGCTTGCACTTTTGCTAAAACAGTTGCGCGTGTGAGCGCTGTATTTAATTGCGGCTGACCATCTTCCTGAATCGTCTTCGCGCCATGATTGCGTGCAATGGTTAATGCTTGCGGGTCACGGCTGACAACTAAGACTTGGTCTAATTCTTTCAAACTTGATAACGTTGTCAAAGTTTGTTCTAAAAGTTTTTGATTTAATTCCGCTCGTTCGTTTTCATTCAACGTTCCAGCCAAACGAGATTTTCCACGTCGTAATGGTTTTACAGGCACAATTGCCCAAAGTGTCATGTTAATAAACTCCCGATGAAGTGTAGCACATCGTTTGCCAGTCGGGTACGGTCTGAAACATTATTCATCAATGTATTTGTCTTCCATGTTTTCATATTTAATTTTTTAATTTCATCTTCCAAATCTGAATCTACATCATCTAACACAAAACCGTCAAGGATGTTGCGATAATGTTTTGCCACCGCCAACGCTGAAGGTTCAATGCCCAATTCATTAAACATTTTTGCCGCAGGTCCTTTGATGGCTTTTCCACCAATAATGGGGGAGACTGCAATTACCATTCTCCCTCTTCCTTCAAGGGAGAGGGCAGGGGTGAGGGTCTTAAGAATCGGGTCAATACTCACCCATGGATTCGATGGACATATCACAATCACATCCGCCGACTCAACCGCCTCTTTCACGCCGACAGTTGGTTCTGCTTCTTCAACATTATCAAACCTGAAACCTTTGACTCTTGGCTCACATCTTCTGTGAACAAAATATTCTTGAAACGCCAACTCGCCTTCATCTGTATCCACCATTGTTCTCACAGGCGAATCAGACATTGGTAAAACTTTATGCTTAATTCCCCATGCTTTGCAAAAATCTTGTGTGATTTGAGTTAATGATTCGCCTGCTTGTAATCGTCTTGTTCGTTCAATATGAGTTGCAAAATCAGAGTCGCCTAACCGAAACCAACTCGGTCCGCCAAGTTTTTCAATATTTGCAATTGTGTTCCATGTTTCATCTTTTCGCCCCCAACCTGTTTCAGGGTTTGCAAAGTTTGCTAAGGTATAACAAACCGTATCTAAGTCTGGACAAATGGTTAAACCCAAATGCTCAAAATCATCACCTGTGTTGACAATAATCGTCAATTCATCTGGTGATAAAACTTGAGCAAGTCCATGAGCGAGTTTTGCTCCACCAACGCCGCCTGCTAATGCTGTGATTTTCAATTAAGAATCTCTCTTTGCATAAAGTAAATCCCGAAGGGATGAAATGATTATAGATTTGTTGTTATCAAAAAACAAATCCCGTAGGGATGGCATAGTTTTGTGACACCCCTACGGGGTTGAATATTTTTTTATTTCAATTTCTATAAAAATACCACTCCTTCGGAGTTTTGTCACATGAATTTTACAATCTCTTCTAATTTTTTTCTTTCTCTAACTTTTGGAGTATCCGCTGGATAACCAATCAAAAACATGGCCTGAGGCTCCCATGCTTGTGGAATTTCTAAAGCATGTTGTACTGTCTCTTGTGCAAAGATGGGACTACATACCCAAACTCCGCCTAAACCTTCAGCATGAGTCGCAAGTAATAATTGCACGCCTGCATTGGCAACAGATTGGGTTGCAGTTAAGAATTCTGCTCGATTTCTTTTTTTATCTTGATATTGATTCATGTCTGTCATATCTAAACAGAGCATGATGACAACAGGTGCAGAATTGATTCTGGATTTTGAACGAACTATTAATGTGTCAATCTCTGCTTGTGGAAGATTATCTTGATGTAAATCTTTTTCAAAAGCAATTGCCATTTCATCTGCTAGATGTTTTTTGGCAGATGAATCTTGAATCACAACAAATCTCCATGGCTGGCGGTGATGTGCTGACGGGGCATACGTCGAAGTTAAAAGAATGTCGCTTAAAACAGAATCAGGCACCACGTCAGGTTTGAAGCGGCGAATGGAACGTCTTGAACGTAAAAAATCTCGTAAATTAGTGTTCGTCAAAGCGGGTAGGTTCTATCTTAAAAATAATTCTTTTTTGACCTTCACGATATTTCCACGGCTCGTTATCGTATTGGATTGAAAGTTTGTTGATGTGTTCATCTGCGCCTTCGGTGGTGGATGAAACAACTTTGCCTTTGATGCCGAGATAACGATAGGGGTCGTTTGGGTCTTGAATAACCATGCTGATTTGGTTTGGACGTTCTTTCATGTTTTTATCTTTCAATCGTCCTTCATTGGTGTTGATAAGAATGTGTTTTCCGTCAGTGTTAAACCAAACGGGTGAAAGTTGTGGCGTGCCATTGGCATTGACAGTTGCTAAAAACAAAAATGCTTTTGTTTCTGGTTGAAATAGGTCGAGATATTTTTCAGGGAAATTCATTTGTTTACTCTCCAATTTTTTTGAGAGTGTATCAAACTTGCATAAGAGTTTTGTTAAACTGATTACCGAATACTGATTATTTGCACTTCATCTAAACATATCCATATCTTTTGGGCGAATCAATTCTTGCAAACTTCCTTCCCCAAGTGG
>JAEURH010000054.1:16591-24017 GCA_016789365.1 Anaerolineales bacterium | reverse complement strand
CTGTTTGATTTATATCGTTTAGTAGCGTGTAAAACTGTATCTATTGGAATTTCAAATTGCAAAAGCAAAATCTTTGCATCAGGCACGGAATCTACATCTTGTGGAGTTACTTTCCCATTTGCACCAGGGGAGAGGATAATGCTGTTTTGCCCGCTGGAATCAACAACAATAATCGCAGTTCCCGTCGCGGAATCAGTTTCTAATACATGAGATGTATCTACATTATTTTTTTTGAGATTATCAACTAAAAACGAAGCAAAACTATCATTGCCCACTCTGCCAACCATTGCCACATCTACACCTTGCCTTGCCACTGCAACGGCTTGATTTGCTCCCTTACCACCGGGGATAATTTGTAAATCACCCCCACTGATGGTTTCGCCGGGTTGTGGAAAGCGCGGCGACTTGATAACTAAATCCGCATTGAGTGAACCGATGACTAAAATATCTGACATGCAGACAATTTTACTTCATTCAGATAAAGTCTCATCAGTTTGTGTACTATCTTTGATAGGTAAGTAAAAATGGAGAATCCATAAAAAGAGTAAAAAATGTAAAATAATTGTAATCCATTGAGCTATTTCGTAAACAGGAATTATTCCATATGCCCAAAGGATAAACAACATATAAGATATAAAAATAATTATCCCAATCATTAATAAATTTGTTTTTGCTTGGCGAATTGTATTAGTGAATAATTCCTCGAAAATCAAAAAGATGGTCAGTAACACTGATACAAAAATTATTAAACTAACTATTTCTACTAAGAAATATAGAGAATATAAAAAAACTAGTACGATCATGCCTAAAAAGAAACATAGAATGGGCAATAGTAGCAAGAGTTTAAAAGTAAGAATATCCCGTTTTCTTGCATTTGCTATTACATTGATATACAAAAAAACGAGCGTAGTAAAACATAATATTTGAAATTCTGTGCTTACACTATTTCTTGCTTCTGCAAAATTACTAGCCGCAAAATTTATAGGGCCAGCCTCGCCAACCTCAATTGATACCCATTCATTATCATCGGCTTTTACAAGTACGCCTTCACTACCCATAGCGGCAATAACGACTTGCTTTCCATCGAACTCAATATATGCTAGGTCATAAGGTCCTAAATCACTATAAACAGTACTTCGGGTAAAAAATTCTTTTCTTCCTAAAGGAAATTCCCAACTTGTAATCCATGTCTGCCCACCATCTTTAGATTCAAGAATAACCTCTTGACTTGTTTGGTAACAAATATCTTTATTATCTGGTAAACAAAGCGTAAAAGGTAGATCAGGATACTTTCCTATTTGTTCAGAAACTTGCGCTGGAATTTCAAAATCAACTTCTTTCCATGTTGTTCCTCCATCTTGGCTATAGAAAAAATATTCCTCATAGTCAAACTCAGCGTAGATAATACTTTCATGAATAATCAAATTCCGAATTATTGGCGTAAAAGCAGGGCTTGTCGCCATTGTAGCCATAGAAGCAATTCCTAAAACTAAATAAGATAACTTTGAAATTCCAGTTTTTGATTCGCTTGCAACTTTTTCTTTTAACATCCAAGCCAACGGAAGCATGATTAACGCCATCAAGTCACTTGGGTCAAGGATAATTTGGATAGAAAAAAGTTTTTCAGTGAAATCATTGAAGAATGGAACAGTTTTGATTAATGAAAAATAAATTGCTGTAAAACAAAAAGATGTAAAAGTAATATTTCGAGATTGAAATTGAAATGATTTAAGAACAAAATGTAAAATTGCACTTAATAAAATGGGGAAGAAGAATAAACCAGCAAAATCACTGATTTTTCCTGTCAATGCAGAAGGGAAATGAACCTTCAAAACATGGTCGTTAACTAATAAAACGAAAATACTTAATAACATCAATGGATGCATCAATGTCATCAAATCTGTTTTTGAATTTTGATTCATGCTTTCCTCCATTGTCATGCTAAAAGCATGACCTACATTCTACTGTGGAGTTAAAAATCTTTTGCCACGAATTTCGCTAATTTTCGCGGATTGATAAAAAAATTCGTGTGCATTCGTGCAATTCGCGGCTGTTCTTTTCCACTCACTACTTTCTAGGCACTACCACTCCACCTTGTACATCCCAAATTTCTGATTCATTTACAAAACGAGAATCAAACAAACTCAAATCTGTTGTTGTAAATAACACTTGCTGGTCTTGACTAACATATTTCAACAAATCAGCACGACGGCTCAAATCTAATTCAGCCATCACTTCATCCAACAAAATCACAGGCGTTTCATTTGTGCGCGCTTTCATCCAATCCACTTCGGCGAGTTTCAACGCCAACAATGTTGTGCGAACTTGTCCGCGCGAACCATAATCACTCACATCGGCTTTGTTGATGATGAATCGCAAATCATCACGATGCGGTCCAATCGTAGTCACACCGCGTGCAATTTCTTCCGCACGAATTTGTTTGAGCCGAGATAAAAATCCATTTTGAATTTCATCTAATTCAATCGCCGAACGGTCAATGGCAGTATCAATTTTCAAACCCAACTGTCCGTTTGGTTTTGGAAGCGGGTCATAGGCAGGTTCATACGCCAGGCGTAAAATTTCATCACCGCGAGTCAAATCACTATGAACTCTGGATGCATATCTTTCGATTTCTTGAATCGCTTGGATTCTCCACAAAATAATTTGTGAGCCAAATTTGACCAACGCTTCATCCCACACTTCAAGTTGGTCTCTGCTCCCTGAGCCTTCACTTAACGTTTTGAGTAGTGCATTACGTTGCGACACTGCTTGGTTATATTCATGTAAAACTCTTGCATACGCAGGGACAGTTTGTGCCAACGCAAGATTCAGATAACGACGACGTTCTTCAGGTCCGCCTTCAATGATTTGCGACATTTGCGGAACAAAAATGACCGCATTGAAATGACCAATCACATCATTGACTTGACGTTTGACACCATCTAACAAAATTTCTTTGCGCAGTCGTTGACCATTCACGCCAGTGGGTTCAAGAATCAATCTTGCTTCTAAACGATGTTTTGTTTTTCCGCGTTGATAATCTGCCACGAGGCGCGTCACTGCTAATGAATTTTTCGCTTCGTGAAAGTTGACAATTTGCCTGTCTGCATGAGTTTGAAATGATGTAAACGCCGCCAAAAAATAAATGGCTTCAAGGACAGACGTTTTGCCTTGCGCGTTGCTCCCCACCAATAAAACAGCCCGCTTTGGAAGGTCAGTATCCAAGCGGGTGAGCGAACGAAAGTTGGTTAAGGATAAATGTTTTAGGTACATTAGTTTTAGCGATTCGTAAATCGTAATCCGTAATGCGTAATTTACGTTTTACGAATCACGCATTACGTCTCTCGTCACTCCAACTCAACTTCTTCATCTTCTTTTGGTTTCCAAACTTGTGTGGCTTTGTCTGTGTATAGCACACCATTCAAATGGTCAATTTCATGCTGGAAGATTCTTGCTAGCCAACCTTCGGCTTTGATTTTGACTGGATTGCCATGCCGATTTAATGCTTTCACTTCAATGGCTTGATGTCTTTCTACTTCGCCAACTAAACCCGGTATAGATAAACAGCCTTCAATGCCTAATACTTTTTCATCCGATACTTTTGTGATTTCGGGATTAATAATGACGAATAATTTTTTCTCAGGTGGTGGAGCATTTTCTGGTCTATCTTCATCATCTTCGCCTTCGGCATATTCAATCACTGCGAGTTGCATCGGCAAATTAATCTGCGGCGCGGCGAGACCAACGCCCGGTGCCTCGCGCATGGTTTCAATCATGTCGTCTATTAAGGTTTGTAAGTCTTTGTCAAACTTGGTAACGGGTTTTGCTTTTTTTCTTAAAATCGGGTTTGGTAAATATACAATCTCTCGTAATGTCATGCTGTCTGTTGTCCTTGTTTTATTAATCTATTTCAGGGCGGGGTGCGTCGCACTAAGCCTAATGAGATACATTTTACTTGTAAGATTTCGTTTCCTATGGAGTAATAATCATCCTTAAGGTGCGACGCACTCTCTTGTCCGTAGTCAGCGGTTTTTATTATCCTTCGCCAGCGTAGTTATCACTTCCACTTTCTTCTAAATCGTCGAGCATGTCTTCTATTTGACCATCAATCTCATTATCAGCCAAGCGAAAGCCCCCAGTGGAGCCGCCCGCTGTAGGCGGGGTTGAGGCGGTGTTAAATTCATCACGATTCAAATGATAGGCGGCAACCCATGTCGCCATGCGTTCTCTATCTATGTTGGCGGCTTCTTCACTTTTTTTTGCTAAGCGAACCATGCGCCTTCTATTAATATCAGACATGACTCCCGCAGGGTCTAGCACATCTTGAAATGAAAGTTTTGTTCCACCTACTGTGATGAAGACTGTGCCGAAATTAAATATATTGCCCATTAAGCCAACGCGTTTGTATTCGGTGCTGAGGATGCTTTCAATTTGGGCGGTGCGGCGTTCTTCGGTGCCGAGTGGTTTTCTGTCGAGGTCCATAATTTCATCGGCTGTGACCATGAAGATGTCGTTGCTCCAATCCCAATATTCGTAGCCAAGCCATAAAAAATCTAAGAACATACAAAATAAAATGACGACGATGGCGGTATCGGTACGAAAACTAAAAATGCTTTCGCCAATGCTTTCAAAAATGGCGTTGTTTGGGTCTTGTGCTAAGCGGATGAGTTGGATGATGAGTAATACCAATAAGAAAATAAATAATGCTAATGGGCGCAGGGCTTGTTGAATTAATACAATCCAATGTTTGTGATAGATAATTGTTGCGCCATCTTCTTGACGAAGTTTGAACATGTTTGAAAATGCTGTCCAAAATACACTGCTACCTTGAGGTTCTTTGTTGCCTGTTTCAAAAACGGGGGGCAGTGGTTCTTCGGGTGTTTTGATAACAGGCATCCCAATTTTTGCGCGGATGGCGTTTTTCATGGCATCTTTTTGGGCTTGCGTGCTTTTGGATTTTGTACGCTCCCAATATTCGCGTACCATGTCGGCGGCTTGTTCGGGATAATTGACATATTCAAAGCGGATGTTGCCGACAAATGTACGCACATTGACTGTGCCAAAATTAAATTGTCGCCCCAAAAAATCCGTTTCCATACCAACCGATAAAATGGTTTGAAGTGGTGCTTCTTGACGGCTATCATAGATGCCGATAACTTTTTCCAGCAAAATCACACGTTGATTGGTGACGATGTAATAATCATTTCCCCAGTCAAGGATGAGCCAAATTATCCAAACTGTCAGTACGATGACAATTATCACAGCAATTGCCGCTGGTGTAACAGCATCGGTAATAAAACCGAAACCAAATAAAACAAGCGGAGCTAAAAATAATAAAATTGGAATTATCAATTTTTGATACAAGCGAAAGATGTGACGGCGCGCCATAAAATAAATCACTTCGTTTTCACCCAGCCACTTGAAGCGATTGGCACGCGCTAATTTATGACTAGAAATTGCAACAATAAAATTGGGTCTTAACTTTTCATATTTTTCAATTAACTCTTCAAACAAAGCGCGTGAGAGAAAAAATAACAAACAATCTTCCACAACGGTTAATGTGGCAGAACGGTCACGTTTTTCAAACAACGCCTCTTCGCCGAAATAATCGCCCGCCGATAAAATTGCTAGTGTTTCTTCTTCGCCTTGCGCATTTGGGCGTGAAACTCTTGTTTTGCCTTTATAAATTAAATAAAAACCATCGGGCTTTTCGCCGCGGTTAAAAATTTTCGCGCCAGCAGGCAAAATCAATTCTTCTAAGTTAACGGCAATGCCTGCCAACTCATCTTCACGAATGCCGCTGAAGATGTGAATTCGATTCAAAAATACAACACGTTGTTGAATATCAATTGCCACGTTTTTATTCTATCAAATTTCGCGCACAAGTGCACAACCATACGCAGGTGATTCTTGAATTTCAGGCACATTCCCAGCCAGCAAAGATTCAACGGCTTCATCTAAATAAAATCGAGTCGGAACTTTTTGCCGAAACTTGACATCATCCACTGCACCTTGATAACGTAAGATTCCTTCTTTATCTATGACGAAAAGATGAGGAGTTGCCACCGCTTCAAACAGATTCGCCACCTCACAATCCGCATCCAGCCAGATTTGGGGTATGGTTCGCGTTTCAGCAACCTTTTTTATATCTGACAGCGACTCGTTGCGGTTCGAGGCAATCGTTATTAATGCAACATCCTCTTTCCACTTCGCAAGTATTGACAATATCGCCTTATCCGTCCGCTCTGAATGTGGACATTCACACGACCAAAAATTGATAATCACAATTTTGCCGCGATATTCTTCAATTTGATGGATATTGCCATTTATATCGGGTAATGAAAAATTAGGAATCGGTTGATTGAGTTGCATATTTATTAAGCCACAGAGCACACAGAGTCCACAGAGATTTTTAAGTGGTTTTTCTCAAAGTTCTCTGTGACCTCTGTGGCTAAAAACGTTAATCTAAAATCCCTACACCTGCTAATTTTTCCACCACGCCCACCACAGCAGAATTATCTAACTCACGCATACCTTCATCAATCATCATCTGAAAAAATTTTGTATTTTCTTCAGTAGCAGAAATCGGAATATCATATTCTTTAGCCGTTTCCAAAACGATGTTCATATCTTTCAATTGCATATACGCCTTGAAGCCCGGACTGCGATTCCCTTCAAACAAACGCGGAGGTTTGATGTCTAATGCCCAACATTGAGCCGCGCCACCTTTAATTGCATCCACAACTTTTTTCGGGTCAACGCCTGCTTTCTTTGAAAATACAAGCAATTCTGCCATTGCCACCATTTGCGCCGCCACCATAATTTGATTTGCGGCTTTGGCAACTTGACCTGCTCCCGATTCGCCAACATGAGTCACAGTCTTTCCCATTGCCTGAAACACAGGCATAGATTTTTCTACAGCACTCGCTTCACCACCGACCATAATCGTCAGTGTGCCATTTTTTGCACCAATGTCACCACCTGAAACGGGAGCATCTAATGCAAAGATATTTTTCTCTTTTAACTTCTCCGCAATCATTCTGGCAGATGCAGGTTTTATAGTTGAATTATCAATAAAAATTAATCCAGCATGTGCGCCGTGAATAATTCCGTTTTCACCTAAAGCAACTTTTTCAACATCAGGTGAATCGGGTAAGTTGGTAAAGATAATATCTACTTGTTTTGCAACTTCTTTTGGTAAACTAGCAGACGTTGCACCTTCAGCCACCAATTCATCTACTGCGGCTTGTGACCGATTATGCACAATGAGAGGAAAGCCTGCTTTCAAAATATTTCTGGCAATAGACTTGCCCATTAATCCTAAACCGATGTATCCAACTCTTAACATGAAGAGACTCCTTGTGTGAGAATAGCAAAATTGTACCGCGACATATTCTAAGTTAACGAATTGATATAGCAATCTTAA
>JAEURH010000054.1:0-16585 GCA_016789365.1 Anaerolineales bacterium | reverse complement strand
CATAAAGAGACTCCTTGTGTGAGAATAGCAAAATTGTACCGCGACATATTCTAAGTTAACGAATTGATATAGCAATCTTAATTTATATTCCGCGCTCGCACGGGGATGAATCCCCTCGCTACCAATACAAAGCCTGCTAAAGCGGGCTAGCCGACTTGAGTCGGCTTTGTAAAAATAGCGTGGACGTTTACGTCCATGCGGGGCAGAAATTAAAAAACCTGCCTCTTGAAACAAGAAGCAGGTTTCACGTTAAGAAAGAAGCGGGTTATTCAATCACATACGTCAAGTTGACAGTGACAGTTACAGCCAATTGACCAGGTTGAATCGGTACTGCCGCGGCTTCACTCATTGCACCACCGCCACCACCTTTGCCACCATAAAAGTAAGGGGTAATTCCACTTTCATAGTAACTGACGTTTTGAATCTCACCGAGCGTAAGCCCTGAGGCTTCGGCTAGACCAGTGGCTTCGGCTTTAGCATCTTCTACTGCTTGGGCGCGGGCTTCATTTTGTGCTTCGGTTTTATCTTCCACATCAAATTGAATGCTGTAAATGCTATTGGCACCAGCAGAAATGGCTGAGTCGAGCAAGTCGCCGAGTTTGTCTAAATCACGCACAGTTACATTGACGGTGTTATCTACCACATATACAACACGTCCGCTTAATTGACCAAACTCATCATATTGCGGGTTCGACCAAATGCTAAAGTTGTTGGTGCGAATATCTTTATCTTCTACGCCAGCATCTTTGATGGCTTGAATCACAGCATTGGTTTGTGCCTTGTTTTCTTCTACCGCTTCAGCGGCGTTATCACGTTGGGTGTTTACACCAATGGTGATATAAGCAATATCAGGGGTCAAATATACAACACCCACACCACTTACATTTAATGTACGAAGTGCCTCAGGCGCGGCATAGTTGTTGGTTACTGTGCTTGGTGCACTTGGTCCACATGCACTGACCATCAACGCAAATACTGCCACAATTGCAAAAACTAAATATTTCTTATTCATTTTATCTCCTTTAGATATTGTAATGCACTCATAAGACGCGCACATCCCCAAAAAGTTCCAGTAAAAGTGCTTGAAATATAAGCAGTTTACGACTAAAATGAACATACGTTCTATGCCTATTAATTACCAGCAAGCCTACACTCAAATTAAAACGATTGGCGCGAAATCAGAAGAAAGACGAAAGAAGAAAGAAGATGCGCGAAAAAAAGCGCGTGACTTGTTTCAGACCTATTCTTCTGAATTAGATTTGCTTCGCTCCAAAGTGGAATCTGCCAAACAAGCGGATGCCAATATCCGCTGTGCTGTTCCACTTGATGAAAACCTCGCCTCTTCCTACGGGATACCTGATTCTGTTATTCAAGCGACTTTAATTGCGGCTGACGGCTCGCAGATAATTCCTAATCGCCATGAAGCACTTCAATATTACGCAATTAATGTTGGAGCAATTGCAATGCAAGTTGGCTCTGGAAGCACACCAGAAACATCTACAGACACAGAAATTCACATGCTTGATGAATTTGATGATACTTACTTTAGTGAAAGTCAAATTGCTTTATTAAGAGATGTTGCTGAAAGAAAAAAATTACTGGAAATAGCAGATAAATATCCAGGTAAAAAAATTGCTTTCACCGAAGGTCAATTAGAACTTTGGGGGTCAGTTGATAATGAAAATGCAAAAGAATTTGACAAAAATTTACAAGATTACTTAAACGTCCTCAAAGAATCAGAAAAAAAACAAGTAATTACAGCAGGTTATGTTGATAAGCCAAGTGCAAACTGGGTTATCAAGTTATTAGAAATTGCTTCAACTCCACAAGATGAATTGAGAAATGTAAGAAAAAATCGTCCTCTGGCTGGTGCAACAGATTTATGGTTGTTTGAGCAAATTCTTGGCAAACATGAACGCTCCGCTTTGTTTTCACTCCAATCAAAATCAGCAGAAAAATATACAGGTTCGATTGCTATTCACTTTTTTTACTTGAATATTGGAAATGATAAAAAGCCCAAAGTTGCCAGAGTGGATATTCCAGCATGGGTAGCAAATGATAAAAAAATATTAAATGATTTGCACATTGCATTAATTGAACAATCAAAAATCATGGGCAATGAACCTTTTCCATACTTGTTGCATCGCGCACACGAAATTGCAGTTATTGCACATAGAGAGAAAGAAGAAATTGATAGGATGCTCTCAATACAAATACAAAATAATAATGGTGAAATTGGAAGAATTTCTGGAAAACAATCGGCGAAGAATTTAAAAGGAAGAACGAAAAGATAACTTAATTCGTCATTGCGAGCCACGCTCTTGCTCTTTGTGGCGAAGCAATCCCCAAAATAATGTAGGAGATTGCTTCGTCGGGAAGAACACCCTCCTCGCAATGACGGGAGAAAACTTATGACAAATCAAATTGAAATCGGACGATTACTACGAGCAGGGACAACAGGCTTTATTGCAGGTTGTCGTGTCAATCAATTGGATGTACCTTCGTTTGGTGCATTGATTCGCGTTCCGTTAAGTGATGGTTCTCAAGTATATGGCTTGATATATGACATTCATATTGACGATGATGGTCTCGTTAAACAATTGGTGACAGCGAATAATGTCAGTGATGATGTGTTACGTGACAATCGTGAGAATAGAATCGTACCTGTAGAAATGTCTGTCTTAGCAATTGGATATGAACAAGATAAAAAAATCTATCATCTTCTGCCACCACGCCCGCCGTTGAGTTTGGATGTGATTTATTTATGCAATGAGAACGAAATCAATCAATTTGTATCCGCTGGCAGGTTTGGATATTTCCGTCACATTTTGCGAGCAAAAGAACTGCCGATTGGTGAATTGTTTGCGACACATTTCAAACAAGTTAAAGCAGTCAATAAAGATAGCAATTGGTCAAAGAACGCGGTGCAAGAATTGATGACTTTATTGCGTGACGATTATCCAACTTTGATGTCTATTCTTGGTGCGTTGAGAGATATTGTTGAAAGCTAATGTCGTTGCGAGGAGAGACGTGAAACGTCTCGACGAAGCAATCTCCTCTTATTTAGAGACTGCTTCAGATAAATAACAAGAGTATCACTCGTAGTGACATATAAATAATGGAGTTGTAATGGCTGTTGGTAAAGAATATTGTGTTTACATAATGACGAATGCTCATAACACAGTACTTTACACAGGTGTGACAAATAATCTTGCTCGTAGAGTTTACGAACATAAAAACGGATTAGGCGGTATTTTTACGAAGAAATATAACATTGTGAAATTGGTGTATTACGAAGTTGCTGATGATGTAAATAGTGCACTTGCAAGAGAAAAGCAAATCAAAGGCGGCTCGCGTAAGAAGAAAGAAAGTTTGATTAAGAGTATGAATGCTGAGTGGAAAGATTTGTTTGATGAAATAACATAACCACTACCAACCATGTCGTTGCGAGGAAGGATGCGTAGCATCCTGACGAAGCAATCTCCTGATAATTTAGGGATTGCTTCGGATAAAGAACAAAAGCATCCTCGCAAAGACATAATAAACAGGAGACTGCTTCGGACAAAGAACAAGAGCGTCCTCGCAGCGACATAAAAGAGGAAAAATGAAAATACAACGAACTCAAATTGGTTATCTCATCGGTGGTGGATTGAAAGAAAATTTCTTAGTCCGCCTCACGATTTCATCACAAGAAATTCAAGAAGGTGCATTTGTCGTCATCGAAAGCGGATATTGGAATTACTACGGCATCGTCACAGATATTCGACTCGGTTCAACAGACGAACGCTTTGCAGATGAACGTGTGGATTTACGATTCCCTGTGGATTTAGCCAGTGCGTTACAAGGTCAGGCTTTGTATGCAAACATTGAAGTGCTACCTAACTTGATGCTTGAAGTGGGACCTTCTGATGAAATTGAACATCAACAATGGCATGCAAAACTTAAAGATGAACCACATGTGTTACCTGTAAAAAATATCCCACCGCATCATTCTATTGTGTCACTTGCAAGTGAGGGTGATATTGAAGATATTTTTGGTAAAGATAAAGGCGCATTCTTTGAAATTGGAAATACACGTGAAGGAAAACATCCCGTTAGAATCGATTTAGATAAATTTGTAAAACGCTCTGCAGGTATTTTCGGGGCATCGGGCTCAGGAAAATCTTTTCTTACCCGCATCGTGTTAGCAGGATTAATCAAAAAAACGCAAGTATCTTTACTGGTTTTTGATATGCACAATGAATATGGTTATACATATAATCCACCAGAAGGTGGCGAGCCAGTGCAGGGATTGAAAGATATGTTGGGTTCTAAAGTTAAGATTATAGGCTTAGGACGCGGTAAAGATGCTATGTATCAAGGTAAACCGCCTGATATAAACTTAGAAATTGCAATGAGAGATATTCAAACAAATGATATTGAGATGTTATATAACGAATTAAACTTAAGAGATACTACTTCTACAACACTTGCTGCATTATTTGGACAATTTGAATCTAACTGGTTTCAAAAATTTATGGAGATGAAATTTCTACCTAAAGAGGAAGGTGAGGGCGGAAATTCCTATTACCCGGATGGAAGCCTAGAAGGTTGGGCTGAAAGTGCAGGTGTTGATATTAGAGCGGCAAAGGCATTACATACGCGCCTCAGTAAGCGAGCGAAAACTTTGCCCTATATTGCTGAAAAGCCTGCAAGCGACGCAGTAAGCCAAATTGTAGATAACCTTCAAAATGGTTTCAGTGTCATTCTTTCTTTCGGAAGCCATGACAACGACTTAGATTATTTACTGGTTTCAAATATCCTTACCCGCCGTATTCGAGAAAAATGGGAAGAGAAAACAAACGAATATCATCGTACAAAAGATGTAAGCGTTTTGCCTCGTCCTTTGGTCATTGTGGTTGAGGAAGCGCACAAATTACTAAATCGCGAAATGGCATCTCAAACTACTTTCTCAACCATCGCACGAGAATTGAGAAAATATTATGTGACGTTGCTTATCATTGACCAACGCCCATCGCAAATTTATGATGAGGTTATGTCACAACTTGGCACAAGAATATCTGGTTGGCTTGGTGATGATAGTGATATTCAAGCAGTACTATCAGGATTATCAGGTAAAGAAGCGCTGAAAGGCATGCTTGCACGCCTGCAATCAGGTAAAGAAGTATTGCTACTCGGTCCATGGGGAGTACCGATGCCTTTGCCTATAGAATCAAAAAGATATGAAGAATTTCAAAAAGAAATAAAAAAAGATAACAAGAGCCGAGACCAAAGCCTAAAATCTATTACAAATCCTAATGCGGATTAAACAATTTCACTCTTACCCTTCTCGTAACTAGAGAGGGGTTTTTATTCAACAATCACATTAACTCTGTGCCACGCATTATTCATATACCCCTTAAAATTCCAGACTTGCTCAACATCTTTTGGTTGCATATTTGCAGATGAGTCCACAGCCCGCACAATCAATTGATGTTTACCTTTTTCAAGATTCAAATTAACTTTCCACAACGTCCATGCAAAAGGATTTGTTTTATCTAATTCTGCTTGCATACACGTATTGCCATCATCAGTAGAAATTTCAACGCGGGCGATGTGTCGGTTACCACCAGTAGCCGCATAGCCGCACACAGTTACAAATCCAGATGTGAGGCGTTGATTATTTTCAGGCGAGCAAATCACCGAAGTCACATTCATCTCGCTAAGCATCAAGCCATCATTCCATTTCACATTATCAGAATTAATATTTGATGCAAATAAACGATAAGCAATGCGTTGAAAATAATTTTGCGAAGGCTCATCCGAAATAATAATTTGATTGAGCCACTTCACACTGCGCGCGCCGATAAAGCCTGGCACAACCACGCGCAACGGAAATCCATGCACAGGTGATAAAGTTTTTCCATTCATTTCATACGCAAGGATAACTTCATCATGATTTGCTTTTTCAAACGGAATCGAACCACCGAAATTAAATCTTTTTCCCAAACGTTCAGTTTCATCCAAGCCTTGAAATTGCACATGCAGATTGTTCGCTTCTTTTTCCACGCCGATAGTTGCCAGCACATCTTTTAGTTTTATCCCCGCCCACACCGCGTGACTAATCGCCTCAACATTCCAGGGCAACTCATGTGGTATTTCTTTAATCGCCATCAACTCCTGACGGCGATTGCCCGCGCATTGCAACGTGGCAGAGACTTCAACGCGTGCAAAATTATTTTTGATTTCATCTAACGTGAAAGATATATTTTTATTTTTGTTTTGAATATTCAAACGATATGAATCAATATCCACCTGTGGCACATCGCCATGATTGCGGACAAAAAATAAATTTGTTGGAGTAACATGATTTTGCGTTAAAAGATTTAACGGCGCGCCACCGTTAAATGGGTTTTGATGTCTGATGACAAATTGCTCGTGTTTGTCAAAAGGAATCTTATTCAACCTCAATCACCTCAACTTCATCTGTAATTTCAATAACATCTTTCAAAGTTGCATAAACCGCGCAATATTTTTCTTCACTAAGTTTTATGGCTTTCTTCGCTTTTTCAATATCAATTTCTTTGCCAAAAATTTGATATTTCAAATGAATCTTACGAAATTTCCACGGCGGGCTTTCATCTTGTGTATGTTCGGAGGTGATTTTTATTTCCCTTAAATCTTGCCGTTGCTTGATTAAGATTTCAACAACATCATGCACTGAACATCCCATCAGTGACATTGGTAGTAAATCGGATGCGCTGACATTGCGCACTTGATTTCCACTGCTATCTTCTAGCGTTCGTTTGTCTTGCGGATTCCAATATAGGTGAGTTTGTTTTGTGACCATGTTTTGAGTATAACGCCAAAATTAAGATAAGATAGTTTACAAATTATAAACTTAAGGAAAACAAATGCAACCTATTTATTTCATTATCTTAATTGGTTTACTCGGCGGCATTGCCATTGGATTTCAAAGCCCGATGGCAAGCATGATTAGCCAACGCTTGGGTGTGTTGGAGAGCATATTCATCATCCACGCGGGCGGGGCAGTTGGGGCGTTAATCCCCATGCTGATTTTTGGCAACAGGCTGACCGAGTGGCGAAGCGTTCCGTCATTCACACTATTTGCAGGCTTGTTTGGATTAATAGTCATTTACGCTATGAGTTTTATGATTCCACGAATCGGAGTTGCAGGCGCATTGATTACGTTATTGGCTGGTCAATTGTTGATTGGTTCGCTTCTTGACCATTTCGGATTGCTGGGTGCTATGCAACGACCATTTGACTTCACCCGCGCTTTTGGACTTTCAATTGTGATGCTCGGCGTGTGGTTAACAGTTAAATAAAAGAAGACCTGACAGGTTTTAAGAAACCTGTCAGGTCTTCTTACTTTTTATTCTTTCGTAACAATATAGTTATGAATCAAATGAGCATATCGGTTTTGCAAGCGGATGAAATGATTTTGAATCGCATCCGCTTCTGAACCTTCTAGCACAAGGAAGCGACCTTTTTCAACACCTTCGCGTGCAATTTCGCGGCACACAGCCTCAGTGATTAACTCAGCCAACAACACCTGACCTTGCACTGTCGTGTCGAGGCGGTTGTTTTCATCCAAATAAATTTTCACCGATGGCGCGGCAGTTGCAATCACAATGCTGGAATTGATACGGTCAAAATAAACTCTTTGACGTGGGTCAGTCCTATCATCAAAACGAATATCAGTAAACAAAGCATTGCTTCCGCGTGTAGGTGGTGATGGAATCGATTCTTTCTTTGAATGAACTTGCACCACTGCTTGCGCGCGATTTTTTCCAAGATATGCCGTGATAGTTGCTTCACCACCGACTTGCCTGCCTTCCACGCGAACTTTCGCTTCCAAAATAGATGCTTCAGTTTTATGTGCTTTCAATGGCACTTGTGGCGTTGTCACAATTACTTCTGAATTATTTGAAATCACACTGGCTGTGGCATTTGATTTTTCATTTTCTTTCAATGCCACACGTAAAGTTAATACAGCAATTTGACCCGTTTGCACATATAACTTTTCGGGGAAAAACCCCATACCCGATTCTGGTAATTCAATTTGTTTTTTTGTGCTATCTTTCGGGTCACGTAATTCACTAACAGCAATTGTATTTAATTCGTGCAAAGCACGGTCTATTTTTTGACGTAACTTTTTATCTAACTTGGTTTGCTCATCGTGCATGGCATGTTCACGTTCAGTGTTGATTAATGGTTCCAGCTCAGTTTCAACAACATTTTTTAATGCTTTTGCAAATGGATGAGTCCAATTAATACCATCGCGTGTGGCAGTTAACACAGGCTCATCATTCTTCAACAAATCATGCAGATAATCACATTGCATCGTTCCATAAAAATAACCAGCATACGGGTCATTTTCAAATTTCAACATCGTCAACGAAATCACAGTGGCGTGACTAATCACCAACAAACCGCCATCGGCATAATCGCCTTCTTCACCGCGTGTTGATAATTGAATGCCTGAACGAAATACATTTAACTTCACTGTGGCAGGATAACCAGGCACTTTTAGTTTTTCGTTCAAAACTTCTTCACCTTTTGGTGCAACATAACTTAATGTATGTGCTTGTTTTACACTGCCGTCATTTGCAAGTTCACGCAAAATGATTTTACGTTTTGGGTTGCTCATAATCGGGCGCAACTCAAAATGACGTTGCAAATAATTTCGCAAGTTATTAAATTGCGGCATCTTCACATCATTACGCGAGACGATGATTTCAATAATCGTGCCATTGCCTTGTGGCACTTCATATTTTTGGCGTAAATCTACGGTTGCACGAATCGGGTCATCCAAATCAAACGTTGGGATTCCCTTTTTCAACAACAACGAGCATGAATAAAAATTCGCGCCTTTGAACGAACGCACATAACCATATCCCAAACCAAAAATAGAATCTTTTAAGCCGCGTCCCCACATGCCACGCACATGTTTATCTTCTTTAATTCCGCTGGTGGCTTCGCCGTATGTTCCCACCACTTTATCCATGCGCGAATCGGTCATGCCTTCAGCAAAATCACGCACAATAATTTTTGAATTACTATGTTTTCTTAAAACATCAATCACCATTTCACCGCTGGATGAAACGCCTGAATCTTCCAAACGCGAATAACTATCATTCGCGTTCGTAATAATCTCAACCAACGCTCGCATCACATCTTTGCGAATCGCTTGGTCTGCTTGTTGTATGGCTACGCGGTCTGCGTATTGCAACTTTCTACTACTTACCATGTCATCTCTTCTTTAATAATTTTGCAAAATGTTCTTCGCAAAAATCAAAAAACTTAATCAAATCATTTCGGTTATGAATATTTGCATATCGCTTAAACAAATTCACATTTCTCGTCAACGTATCCGATGATGATTCCATCGTCGCAAACAACATATCTCTAAAATCAAATTCGCTAATCTTTGCTTGCTTACCATTTTTTGTATACAAACGATATGCGTCCGAACGTTCCACTAGTTTAATTACTTTGCCTGCTTTGATTGATTCTTCTTTCGATACAGAAATCGGCGTGGCGACATTTTTTGTCACCTCAACTTTTTTGGGCTTGGATACAACCGCTTCTTTCTTAACGTCAACCTGTTTCTTTTTAACTTCAACTTTTTTCTTCGCCTGAACCTTCGGCAGTGCCAACGTCAATTGCTTGTGTTGCGTTTTCTTTTTAACAAAAAATTTTTTCTTAATAACTTGCTTCGGTTTGCTCTTTACAACTGCTTTCTTCTTGATAACCACTTTTTGCACTGGTTTTTGAATGAGAACTTTTTTCTTCTTTGGTTTCTGTTTTGCAACCTTTTTCTTCACAGGTTTACTTTGAATCGGTTTACGAACTCTGCGGCGTAAAGTTTTCTTGGTCAACACCAATGCGGCAGGTTTTGGCTTGGATGTAGGTTTCGCTTTCTTTTTCTTCTCAACAATGCCTAACGCCTTTGTCACTCGTTTCGCAACTTGTTTGCCTTTGAACGTTAGAGCAAAGCCCTCATTCGGGTTGCCTTTGACCAATTTCTTTTCACGGGCATCATTCAAACGCCGAATCACCAATGCTGAATCGGGCCAACGCGGATAATTTTTTAATCCAAAAGCATGTGAGAACAAGCGAAAACAAATTGAGATAATTTCTTCAGTCGTGGCTTCTACTTCTTTTTCTTCTAAATAAGAAAGCGCAAACACCACCAAATCACTTAATGAGAGTTGGGAATATACATCCAGTTCAAATTTTGGAAGTTTCTTGATAGATATCTTTTTTACATTGCTCTTTCTGGATGCCATAACTTCTAAAATGCCTCTAAGTTGAATAAGATACTCTCTATTTTAACTTATGTTTGCAAAACATTTTAATTTTCATCATTATACTGATACACAATTACATTGTATTCATCATTTTCATACACAATGATAAATTTTTCTGGAAAAGATTGAAGCGTAGGTAAAACTTCATTTGCAGTAAACAAGTTGAGGTCAAGTGAGCGAGGCGATTGTAACAAAGGTGAAATGATGATGTAATCAATTCCTTGATTATCCAAATATTTAATTAAATCTTGCCCTTGTTTTGGAAAATTAATTGTTTTCCTTTGCACATGCGGATACGTAGGCACAGGCTCATTGACCATGACAATTGAATCGGCTGGCGTGTTTTCTGCAACCCAACTTGCTCCAATGGATAAATCAGTGATTTGATTTCTCACAGGGTTTTGAATATCTTGAATGTTTCTAGCAAGCAGGGGAATGGAAAGCAAAATTGCAAGCGCAACTGAACTGCGTATGGCAAAACGAGAATTGCTTCGTGAAATTTTTTGTATAAAAAAATTTAATCCATTCAAAAAGTAAAAATATAAAAACGGCAAAACTGGAATCAAGAACCTTGCTTTCACGCTCCCCACGCTTGGATTCCAAAATGCCAGAATGCCGAAAACATAAATGATGAAATAAAAATCTAGTAAAGATTTTTTTTTGATAGAAAGAATAAAACCAAAAAGAATGATAAGCAAAATAATGATATTAAGAACCATCGGCAAAAATTGCAAATTGTAGTTTGATAAAAATGAAGTGAACCTTGTTCCAAAAATTGGAATTAATGAGCCTGCCAATGTTTCATTGAAATATCCCAGTGTATTTGACCACATCTGCCCAATTTTTTCTGCAATCGAACTATTGAACACTTGTGATTGATAGCCTGTTGAAATCAACGAACCTGTGATGAATCTTTGAATCAATGTGCCGATTAAGAAAATGCCAATAGGAATTGTTGTTTCTCGAAAACGGCGGGTGAATAAAAGATATAGAATAAAAGCAATGAATAATGCAATGCCAATGGTGCGAATCAGTTGGGTGTAAAAAATTAATATTGAAATAAAAATTATTCGTAGGTCAGGCTTGTAGCCTGACTTCTCGTTGGATGATGTTGTTATGTTAAAACTGTGACTTACAGAATCAAAAAGATATAGTGCTAATAAAGAAAAAAACAAATAAGCAGATTCAGACATCACTGTAACGGATGTTCCGATTAACAATGGATTCAACGCAACCAAAGTCATTAAGATTTCAAGGTATGGTGAAGAAAGCCTTTTTGAAAAGAGTTTGTAAATTAAATAAATAGAAGCAAGCCACAAAACGAGTGAAAACAATTTCAGAACCGAATAATTGTTTGGAAATAAAAACGTGAGTGGCATTAATAAAAGCGGAAAACCTGGTGGAAAGGCTCGCTCTAATTGCGGGCGTGGAAAGTTGATTAACTTGTAGCCTTCTCCATTCGCTAAACTTTCAGCAAGGATGATGTAATGGGCATCGTCATAAGATGTGCCGATTTGCAGAGAGTTAAAACGGAACAATGCAAGAATTGCGCTGAGGCAAATAATGATGGGAAGAAAATATTTTGATATAACGTTTTTCATTTCAAGTGGTGAGCCCGCTTTAGCAGGCTTTGTAATGATAGCACGGACGTTTACGTCCGTGCGGGCAAAGGGATAGCAAAACAGCGAATTTATTTTACGAAAGTTTAATCGTTAATGCTGAATAAAAGCCATTCAAAAAACTAGAGGAATGGGTGGCGAGTAATTTTGCTTGGTCAAAACCTGATTCTTTACACATTGTTTCAAATGTTGTAAATGAAAATGGATATGGAACCCATAAATTGCCTTTATCCACATTGTATTCAATCATAATCAATTTTCCGTTTGGTTTAAGAAAAGTTTTGACATGCTTTAACACTTTGATTTTATCTTTGAAAAAATGAAGTGAATTTGCCATTAGGATTCCATCAAGTGGCGGGAGAGAAAGCGGTTTTGAAAAATCGGCATTTATCACACTTAAGTTAGATGTTGAATTGAAGCGAGAAGCAAAAGAATTCTCTAATTCTCGTAATGCTGATTTATCTTTATCCACTGCATAGATTGTTGCATTTGCCCCCAAAACTTCACGCAAGGCTAAGGTAAAAGCACCAGAACCCGCCCCCAAGTCAGCGAAAGAGGCGTTTGGGGTTTCATCTAAAAAAGCAGATTTAATTAAGCTGACATGGTCGTTGTGATTCATTATTTGAATCGTATCATAAAGTAAAAATGCCCACTTGAAATTTTTCACAAAAAAAAGTATGATGCTTTTGTACCGTGTGGAAAAATTTATAAATTTGGAGGAAAGAATATGAAAAGTCGTTCAATATTTGCATTAATGATTTTTGTTATTGTAAGCCTTGCCTGTGCTGGGGTTGGAGCAGAACCTATACCTACGAGTACACCTGAACCTCCAACGGTTACCCCAGAGCCAACGAAAACGCCTACTTTAGTTCCAACAGCAACACCCAATCGAACTGCTACGGTGCAAGCGCAGGCAACAGTATCTGCGAATGAGGTTTTAGCAGAGCTGGAAGATGTTCTTGGTGAAACAGAGATACCGTATCAAAATGGAAGATTGCTTTGGAAGCAAGATGAAAAACTTGATATTGAGATGTCGGGCCCTGATGGCAGGTTTGTGAAGTTTGCTGAAAATGTAGTGGGTCGTAATTTTATTTTGAAATCGGATGTGACTTGGAATTCAACAGGTATTTTGGTATGTGGGGCTATATTCCGCTCGGAAGATAATATACGGGAAGGCAAGCAGTATCATTTTGTGTTCTTGCGCTTTTCAGGTGCGCCTGCTTGGGCTATTGAATTTTATGATTTTGGATATTTCAAGAATTCTCCGAGCGGTGTAAAGTATTCTAGTGCGGTAAACTTAGCAAACGATGCCACGAATCAGTTTGTGTTGGTTGCACAAGAAGGTGAGTTTACTGTGTTCATTAACGAAGTTCGCCAAGGTAGGTTTTTTGATTATAGTGAACAACGAAAAGAAGGTGCTTTTGCATTTTTTGCAGGACAAGACTCTGGTGAAGGCAGTTGTGAATATGAAAATAGTTGGGTGTGGGAATTAGAATAAAAAATTTACAATCTTTGTAAAAGAGCAAGGGTGTAAACCCTTGCTCTTTTATTTTGCCTAAAATAGAATACTTGTTCGGTTGTATAATAACCATACTTGAGGTGTTCATGAACAACAAACAACTGGCAGACACATTTACTTTGATTGCAGACTTACTTGAAATCAGAGGTGAAATTATTTTCAAGACGATTGCCTATCGCAAAGCGGCAGAAAGTTTAATTGGCTTGAGTCGTGATGCGAGCGAGTATCAGAAAGAGGGAACACTACAGGAGATTCCTGGCGTGGGCAAAGCAATCGCAGAAAAAATTGATGAATTGCTTTCAACAGGTAAATTAGAATTTTTAGAAAAGTTAAAAAAAGAAGTGCATCCTGATTTGGCAACATGGATGAAAGTGCCAAGCCTCGGACCAAAAAAGATTGCCATGATTTCAAAAGAATTAAAAATCACATCATTGGCTGATTTGGAAAAAGCCGCGAAGGCTGGCAAGTTGAAAAATTTGCCGGGCATGGGCGCAAAATCTGAAGCGGCGATTTTAGAAGGACTTGCTTCATTAAGTAGAAGAACGGGCAGAATTTCAGTTGGCAAAGCACTTCCGCTTGCAAATGAAATTATTGCGGCGTTGAAAAAAGTGAAAGGTGTTGTGGATGCACAACCCGCTGGAAGTTTAAGAAGAATGCGTTCAACGGTGGGCGATTTAGATATTTTAGTCGCGGCAAAAGATTCATCTGCTGTGATGGATGCGTTTACAACTTTGCCGCGTATAAGTCGTGTGTTGGGCAAGGGTGATATCAAATCAAGTGTTGAGTTTTCAGATGGCATTCGCGCACAAGTGTGGGTTCACTTGCCAGAAAAATTTGGCACGGCTCTTCAATATGCAACAGGTTCAAAAGACCATAATGTTCAATTGCGTCAATTGGCTTTGGATAAAGGTTTATCTTTATCTGACCATTCTTTTTTGAATGTAAAAACCAAAAAAGAAATTTTTTGTGCAACCGAAGAAGAAGTGTATAAAACATTAGGCTTGCAATGGATTCCACCAGAGTTGCGTGAAGGTCGTGATGAAATTGCACTCGCAAAAGCAAATAAACTTCCTAAGTTAATTGAAGTCAAAGACATCAAATCAAATCTTCATATGCACTCAAATTACAGTGACGGTGCATTATCAATGCTTGATATGACCAAAGCCGCTATCAAACGCGGTTTGAAAGTGATTGCCTTTTCAGACCATTCCGTGAGTTTGGGCGTTGCCAATGGTTTATCAATTGAAAGACATAAACAACAAGCCGCTGAAATTAAGAAACTTCAAAAACAATTTGGTGATGAGATAACGATTTTGCATTCAAGTGAAGTTGAAATCAAAGCCGATGGCTCGCTTGATTATCCTGATGACTTTCTCGCTTCACTTGACCTTGTAGTTGCTTCGCTGCACTCCAGCCTTCGCCAACCCCGAGAAAAAATCACCGAGCGTTTGCTGAATGCCATTAATAATCCGCATGTGGATATTATCGGTCATCCAACTGGACGTGAAATCCCAGACCGTGAAGGCGCAGATTTAGATATGGAAGTGATTCTCAAAGCCGCCGCGAAATCAGGTGTAGCAATGGAAATGAGTGCTAGCCCTTATCGCCTCGACCTTGACGACCATCATGCTCGCCGCGCGAAAGAATTAGGCGTACTCCTCAGCATTAACACCGATGCACATTCCGAAGAAGATTACGATATGCTTCCTTATGGTGTCGCCATTGCAAAGCGTGCAGGTTTAACAAAAAACGATGTGATTAATACATGGACTCCGAAAAAGTTATTGGAGTGGTTGAAGAAACGAGGATAATCAAATGGATAACAAACGAACTGTTTTTATGATTTCAGGCGGCATGGACGCTTTACTCGGCGCAATTGCCTTGCTCATTTACTTCGGCATTATTCCTGTTGATCTTGGCATTCCGCGCTGGATAATCGGCATCATTGGTGGAATTTTATTTTTCAGTGGTGTGGCAGTGGTTACCTATTTTTTTACAAAGCCAGAATCGTAGGGGCGAGATTACCTTGCCCTTACGTTATATAAGATATGAATGCAATTAAATCCATTCTCTTTTTTATCCTCGCTCCCGGCACTGTGGCTGGTTTCATTCCATTATTGTTTTTTAGAAATGGAAATCAAATTAATACAGGCATTTTTGCTTATCTTGCATTGCCACTTTGGATAATTGGATTGGGTACATTAATTTGGTGCTTTTATGATTTTGTGCAAAAAGGGAAAGGCACACCTGCTCCGCTTGACCCGCCAAAGGAATTAGTTGTTTCAGGGTTATATCAATACGTCCGCAACCCGATGTATGTGGGTGTTTTCATTATCTTGCTTGGTCATTTCGTCTGGTTTGGATATTGGAACTTGTTAGTTTATGCTGGCATTTTCTTAATCCCTGTGCATTTGTTTGTCACATTATATGAAGAGCCATACCTCAAAAAAACATTTGGTGCGAGTTATGAGGAATATCTAAAGAAAACGCCACGCTGGATTCCACGATTATAAGTAGGGGTGAGGTATGCCTCGCCCCTACAATTTATTATGAACACAATCAAAACCATCCTTTATATGGGTTTCATGCACGGATTTTTTACCTACTACTTCCCTTATCAAATTGCATCAAGGGATTTTTTGATTTTTAACACACAATTTTTTAGTTACGTATCAATTCCATTTTACAGTATCGGAACACTCATTATCATTTGGTGTTCAGTAGATATGATTCAAAAAGGCAAAGGCACGCCTGCTCACCTAGACCCGCCGAAGAAGTTAATCGTCAATGGGTTGTATCAATATAGCCGTAACCCAATTTATTTGGGAGCATTGCTTGTTTTGTCAGGTTATATCTTTTGGTTTGGCTCTGGGTTAATGGTTTTATATTTTCTATTTTTTGTTTTGGCTTATCAAGTTTTGATTACCTTAATTGAAGAACCAATTTTGAGAAGCACATTTGGTCGAGAGTATGAAGAATATTGTCAGAAAGTTCCGCGTTGGATTCCGCGTATTTTTTAAGCCCTTTTCAGCCACAGAGTTCACAGAGATTTTTTAAGGTTTTCTCAGAGGTTTCTGTGGCTAATAAAACTTTGGAGCATGTATGCAAATTGAAATACGAAAAGTGACCAG
>JAEURH010000053.1 GCA_016789365.1 Anaerolineales bacterium | reverse complement strand
ATTTTGGTTGAATGGTGATATTGAAGGTCTTGGTTTACCTGAATCTTCTATTTATGCTTCTGCACCAGCAGGTATTAAGGTTGTGCCATTGCCAACTGACCAAGAATGCGCCCAAGCTATTGAAGCGGGACGCAGAGATTTTGTGGCATATGTCACTTCTGAAACTGTTGTGGATGCGAACATTGCGGCTGGTATTCCAGTTGTCAAACTAGATGGTGCTGTTTTCTCTGAAGACCTCGCCGCCGCGTTTGATAAATCTGGCAGTTTGGATAACACTTCATTGGTTGAGGCAGTCAGCGCCGCCATCACTGCTATGCACAATGACGGTAGATTGACTGAACTTTCCAACAAATGGTTCGGCGTAGATATTACTAAAGTGCCGTAATCAAGTTTGACTCAAAAGGGAAGCGATACAATATCGCTTCCCTTTTTAATTATTATGATAACCCATCGGAGGTAATGATGACTACCGCCACAAATCCAGTGCAAGCACCTAATTCACAAGCAGAATTGTTGTATCAGGCTCAGTTAAAACAAGAACGGCAATTTCGCACGAATGTTGGCTTTTCATGGGGAATATTATTCTTAATTCTTATCTTTTTGTTTAGTGGGCAAAACCTTCAAATTGGCAGTTTTACTTTCAAAACTATCAATGTTGATACTGCTTTTATTCTAAAAAATATCACCTTTATTGCTGGCGGTTTAGGGCAAACATTGTTAATTTCAACTCTTTCTATATTGTTTGCTATTTGTATGGCATTATTAGCGGCATTGGGCAGGTTATCCAAATTTCCTCCAATTTACGCGCTTAGCACATTTTATGTTTCGCTCATTCGTGGAACACCTTTGTATTTGCAAATTTTCTTTTTCTTTTTAGCCTTACCCCAATTAGGGATTGTATTGTCAGGTATCGTCTCGGGTGTGCTAGCACTTGGCTTGAATTATGGTGCATATATGTCTGAGACGTTTCGTGCAGGGTTAAGTTCAGTTAGCAAAGGGCAAAGAGAAGCCGCTATGGCACTAGGCATGACTCCAAGTCAGACCATGAGGCGAATTGTCTTGCCACAAGCACTGAGGTTTGCTATCCCACCTATGGGTAATGACTTTATTTCTATGACCAAAGACTCAGCATTGGTCTCTGCTACAGGTTTTGTGCATGAATTGATGTGGCGTGCCACAAAAGTAGGACGGGCAAGTTTTAACAGCCTTGAAGCCTTAATAATGGCGGCGATGTTTTATTGGGTGCTCACTTTAATCCTCACATATTTTCAAGGGAAATTAGAAGCCCGCCTCTCCAAAGGAGACCGCTAACATGCACCATCCTATTGTAAAAATTTCTAACCTTGATAAATACTTTGGGCGTTTGCATGTGTTAAAAAATGTCAGCCTTGAAGTGCCAGAAAAACAAGTTGTCTGTTTAATTGGGCGAAGCGGTTCTGGAAAAAGCACTTTATTGCGTTGTGTCAATTTTTTAGAAGACCCATCACATGGCACAATTGAAGTGGATGGTGTTGTTGTCCCTGCTGAAATAAAAGGTAAAGAGAAAAATCAATTAATTCATGATGTACGCCTAAAGACTGGTATGGTCTTTCAAGAATTCAATCTCTTCCCACATATGACTGTTCTGGAAAATGTAATTGAAGGACCTGTCACCGTAAAAGGCATGGACAAAAACCAAGCGATTGCACTCGCTGAACAAAATTTAGATAGTGTTGGTTTGTTATTCAAAAAAGATGAATACCCGCTTCGTTTATCTGGCGGACAGAAGCAACGTGTTGCCATTGCGCGTGCCTTAACGATGGAACCGCGTGTAATGTTATTTGATGAGCCGACTTCGGCATTAGACCCTGAGTTAATTGGCGAAGTATTAAACGTAATGAAAAAAGTTGCCCTTGAAGGTATGACCATGATTGTCGTCACACACGAAATGGGATTTGCCCGCGAAGTTGCCGATAGAGTGGTTGTGATGGCAGAAGGTGAATTAATTGAAGATACATCTCCCGAAGAATTATTCACCAACCCCAAAGACCCACGCACCAAAGCATTAATTGACCGTTACCGCACAGCCGAATAATTTATAACAATGACAATCGCTATCACAAGAAAAATTAGCCCACGTTTTAACGAATGTGAAATCACGCATATTGAACGCATACCCATTGATTTAGAAATCGCGCGTCAACAACATACCGAGTATGTTCACGCACTTGAAGAAGTAGGCTGTGAAGTCATTGAATTACACGAAGAACCTGAATTGCCCGATTCCGTTTTTGTAGAAGATACAGCATTTATTCTTCCTGAACTTGCTGTCATCACCCGCCCCGGTGCCGATTCACGCAAACCTGAAACTGAAACCATTATCAAAGCATTATCACCTTATAAAGTGCTTGTTCACATCAGCGAGCCTGCCACCATTGATGGTGGCGATGTGTTAGTGCTTGATAAAAAAATTTATGTCGGCTTATCCACGCGCAGTAACACGCAAGCTATCGAACAACTTAATCAACTGTTGAATCAATATGGCTATCAGGCAATTGGTGTTCAGTTAACAGATTGTTTGCATCTCAAAAGCGCCGTTACAAAAGTAGATGAAGAAACTTTATTGATTAATAAAGATTGGGTGGATGAATCTCATTTTTCTGATTTCAACTTAATCGAGGTTCACGCTTCAGAACCCTACGCCGCAAATTGCTTGCCTGTTCGTGGACATATTATCTACCCCTACGCATTTCCGAAAACACAAGCCAAGCTTGAAGCAAAAGGCTTCAAGATAAAGAATGTAAACCTAGATGAACTTGCCAAAGCCGAAGGTGCGGTGACGTGTTGTAGTTTGATTGTAGAATAATGTTGAGGTACAAGAATCAGGTCTAAGGTCAAGAACGAAGCGGGTATAATCGCGGGTATGAATCAAACAAATCAAAAATCCGAATCAGCAAAGTATTGGGAAGAACATCTCGAAAGTTGGGAAGCCAGCGCGTATTTCAAAGAAGGTCAGCAAAAAGCCAATTGGTGGGATAGGCTTTCAACCGTTTTTCGTGGCGACGCGATGTATGTGCGTATGCAAACCGCATTGGAGTTACTCAAACCGCATATCAAAGACAAAACTGTTTTAGATGTTGGTTGTGCATCTGGGCGTTTTGCATTTCAAATGATTGAAGCAGGCGCAACAAAAGTATTTGGCACAGATATTTCTAACGAAGCAGTGAACTTTGCCAAGGAACGAACCAGAGAATTAAACAAGCGAAATCAGTTAGAGTTTTCAATTGCTGATGTTGTGCAAGCAAACACGCCGCTTCCGCAAGTGGATATTGTGACTGCTTTGGGTGTAATTGAGTATTTTGATGCAAAAGATATGACGGCATTTCTTGGGAATTTACGCACGAAATATATATTGCTTGATTTTCCCGACTTAGGGCGTAAAAAGGAATTCCCCACTTGGATACTTCGTCAAGTGTATATTCGCGTCAACAAATTGCCTGGCGTGTATTTATATTCATTAGATGAATTTTCAAAAATCGCTGAGCCGTTTGGCTTTACGAATTTGCGCGTGATTAAGAAAAATCAGTTTTATTACGTCACCAATTTGCCTGAATGAAAAAGCTCGCTTGCATTACGTTAGACATGGAGCCTGATTACGGCGACTCTGAAAAAAGAATCCGCTTACTGGAAAATTCAGAATACTTTGAGCAATATGTTTCAATTATTAATAGATATGATGCCAAAGTAACCATGTTTACGGTGACAAACTTATTTGAAAAATATGGTAATGTGTTTACTGATTTGGCTACACGCATCCCATTGGAATACTCTGTTCATTCACATACCCATAACCCACACAATGCTTGTTCGTTAGAGGAAGTGCAAAATTCAAAGCAGGCTTATACAAAGTTTACAGGCAAAATACCCATAGGGTACCGCGCCCCCATTGGCAGAATTGATAAAGCAGGTTTAGGTCACTTGCTGGATAATGACTTTATGTACGATGCCAGCGTATATCCTTCTATTCGCCCGGGCGAATTTGGTTATTCCAATTTGCACATGCCCAATATCCCCTTTCGCGTGACTCGCTCCGATGGAAAGTCATTAATTGAATTTCCTTTTACGGCTATTGAAAAAATTCGGATTATTTTTGCATTAAGTTATGCCAAACTTTTCGGTTGGGGAATCTATTCGCTATTATTAAAAATGTTTGGCTTACCAAATCATGTTTTATTGCTTTCACATCCGCATGATTTTTATTTTGCGAGCATTCCAAATAGCACAGTGACTGGCGCAGAAAAAATTGCGCTTTCAAGAAATTCAGTTAAAGCATTTGATTATTTTGAGAAAATGATTCAATTTTTGGCGAAACAAAAGTATGAATTTGTTTTTATTAGTGAACTGTATCAACAAGTGGAGCAAATGCCTTTAACAGAAGTGGTTTGGGAGAATTGGAAGTAAAGATTTTTTATGAAAGACCTGCGTAGTAAAACAATCAACAAAAAATATTCTGAATCCGCAAGGCAAAATGAAAAAATGTTGTCAGTGGCGGCACAGTCGGCTCAAATGATGGTGGAAACCTCAGATTGGAAAGAAAAAATTAATGATGTTCTAAAACTGGTAGGTGAAGCCTCTCAAGCCAGCCATGCTTATTTGTTTGAAAATCACTTAGATGAAAATGGTGTTGAAGTTTCTAGCTTAAGATATGAATGGGAAAATCCACATCATAATATTTCTAGTCATATTTCTGATTTTCAAAATGTGCCACTTAAACATGAAGAAATGATGCAGTGGTATAAAATTTTAAGTTCTGGAAAACCATTCTACGACTCAACGAATGAATTTCCAGAAGAGTGGGCAAACAAAGAAAGTCGCAAAGAAATTAAAACATTATTAGATGTGCCTATTTTTGTAGATGGTGTATGGTGGGGTGTAATTGGGCTTGATGATTGCACAAGAATCAAGCCCTGGTCTCAGGTGGAAGTGAATGCAATTCAAATTGCGGCGGGGTTGTTAGGTGCTGTAATCAAAAGGCAAAAATCAGATGAAGAAATTAAAGCCTCAGAAGATAAATTTCAAACTACATTTCACAAAACTCCTGTGCCAATGATAATTGGCAGATTAAAAGACCGCCGCATTCTTGACATCAATTTGGCGTTTACGACCCTAACAGGATACACACCCGAAGAAGCGGTTTACAGTTCTGGCACTGAATTAAAACTATGGGTAAGCAGAGAAGAACAAATTCAACATCATGAAATTATCGCCAAGCAAGGATTCTTACGTGAGTTTAAAACCCGCATCCGTAAAAAATCTGGAGAGGTGGCGGTGGTATTAATTTCAGTATCAGCCATTAAAGTTAACCGCGAAGAGTGCTTGCTATATACTATTTATGAAATTACAAAATTGGAACAAGCCTTAAACGAATTGCAAGATAAAAATAATGAGTTAGAAAGATTCACTTATACAGTTTCGCACGATTTGAAAGCGCCATTAATTACAATTGGTGGTTTTGCAGGTTTGTTAGCAAAAGATGTACAAAGTGGGAATGTAGAAAAAGCCAACCGAAGCATTAACCGCATCTTAGATGCTGTCACCAAAATGGAGAGATTGTTAAATGAACTTCTGCAACTCTCGCGCGTCGGCAGAATGATTAATGAACCACAAGTTGTTTCTTTTGAGGAAATTGCCAAAGAAGCCTTAGGCTTGACACAAGGCAGGTTACGAGCAAACAAAATTCCCGTAGAAATTGAAGCGAACTTGCCGAGAGTTAAAGTTGACCGCCCAAGAATTGTTGAGGTCATGCAAAATCTATTAGATAATGCATCTAAATTTATGGGCAAGCAAAAAAATCCGAAAATCAAAATCGGTGCACGTCAAGAAAATGAGATGTGGGTATTTTTTGTCAGCGACAATGGCATTGGCATTGACCCCGCTTACCATGAGCGTGTGTTTGGTTTGTTTAATAAGTTAGATTCAAATACTGAAGGCACAGGTGTTGGACTGGCTCTCGTAAAAAGAATTATTGAGTTTCATGGTTGTAAGGTCTGGGTTGAATCGGAAGGTATTAATAAAGGCGCTACATTCTGTTTTACGTTGCCTGTGTTATAAAAAAACTTCCTTGCGGAAGTTTTTTTGCTGTGTGCGCTGGAGAGGACTTGAACCTCCACGTCTTGCGACACATGGCCCTCAACCATGCCTGTCTGCCAATTCCAGCACCAGCGCTTAAGCAGGGCGTATTATAATCGGCTTACTTTGGTTGTCAAGCAAATATATTTTAGGAGAATTTTATGGCGCGAATCGTAGTGGACGCAATGGGCAGTGATAATTTTCCAACGCCTGATGTAGAAGGCGCAGTGCAAGCCGCGCGTGAATATGGCGTTGAAATTATTTTGGTTGGTGATGAAAAAATTATTAAGCCTGTTTTAGAAAAGATAAACACAAACGGATTAAATATTTCAATTGTTGATGCGCCTGAATCTTTATCTATGGATGACAAAGGTGAAGGGTTAGTATTGAAGGCGCGCGCCAAAGATGCAAAAAATTCAATGGCGGTTGGTATGGATTTAATAAAAGATGGCAAAGCAGATGCGTTTGTGACAGCGGGTAATACAGGCGCAGGCATGGTCACTGCCCTTTTCCGCCTCGGACGTATTCGTGGAGTTGACCGCCCCGCTTTAGCCCCTATCTTCCCGACAGCCACTGGCACATGTGTTGTGTTAGATATTGGCGCGAATCCCGATTGCAAACCAGAAAATCTTTTACAGTTTGCTATTTTAGGAAGTATCTATGCTGAAAAAGTTCGTGGCGTGAATAAACCAAAAATTGGGGTGGTTTCAAATGGTGAGGAAGAAGGCAAAGGCAATGAATTGGTCAAAGCCGCTACGCCGTTGATTAAAAATTCAGGATTAAATTATTTCGGCAATGTGGAAGGCAAAGAAGTAATAGGTGGCAAAGTGGATGTAGCCGTGACCGATGGTTTTACAGGCAATGTCATGCTGAAATCATCCGAAGCGGTTGCTAAGTTAATTACCGATACGATTCGGGATATTATCAAAAACGGAAGTCTGCTTACAAAAATTGGTGGTTTGTTAGTAAAGCCTGCTTTGGGGAAAATCAAAAAAATGCTTGACCCCGGCGAACAAGGCGCGGCTCCGATGCTTGGCGTAAACGGACTTGTCTTTATTGGTCATGGACGTTCGGATGCTTTTGCAATTAAGAATGCGATTCGAGTTGCCAAACATGCTGTGGATGTGAAAGTGTTAGACGCGATGAAATCTGCCATTGAAGAAAGTTTGAAGAAGTAAGTAGACAAGTAAAAAATTACACAAGGAAATAGGTAGATAGGCAATGAAGATTATTAAGAATGAAAAAGTAATTTCGCGCAATAGCAAAATTGCACAGTGGACGAGTTTAGGAGCATTGGGTGTGCTTGGGCTTGGCATGTACCTTTCAATTGCCCGCCCAGAGTTATTTGCGTATTCTCTTGTTTGTCTTGTCGTCGGTTTTTTGATGACTCAAGTGGGCATGTATATGGGCAACCGTTGGGGGCGTTCTCCACGCCCGTATGAAAAATTAGATGCAGGGATGAAAGGCTTGCATAGCGAATTTCATTTGTATCATTTTGCTTCGCCTGTTTCTCACTTGCTCGTTGGTCCAGCAGGGGTTTGGGTATTGCTCCCATATCATCAAGGCGGAAAAATTTATTACGAGAAAAATCGCTGGAAGAACAAAGGTGGCGGATTCTTTGCAGGCTATATGCGCCTCTTCGGTCAAGAAGGCTTGGGTCGCCCAGATTTAGAAGCCGAAGCTGAAATTGGCATCGTCAAAAAATTTTTTAGAAAAAATATGACGGATGAAAACCCCATCCCCGAAGTAAAAGCCGCGTTGGTCTTCACCCATGATAACGTTGAGGTAGAAGCGAATGATGCGCCAATTCCTGCCATGAAGTTAAAGCAACTCAAAGAGTTCATGCGCCAAATGTCAAAGAACAGGGCATTGTCAAGTACAAAGATTGCTGAAATTACTGCTTTACTTCCAAAAGAATAAACGCAAAAAATGAATAAGAACAGTTTATCCTTTCTGCGAGAGAACGGCGCACATATCTTTATTTTATGCGTTTTACTTATTCTCACAATTTTTAGAATATCGGCGTATGGCAATTTGAGATTATCCATTGCAAATGCCGAAACGGATAGTTACATCAATTCGTCACGCGCTTCTATTTTTTCATGGCAAATATTCGCGGGCAAGCGTTTATTTACTACCAATTTAATTTATAAATTCGCCAACGACGCTGAAAACTGCCCTATCACTTCTTATGGCAAACCAGGTATTGGACAAGAAGACGAACGTAGGATACAACCCTGTTTTGACAAAATCGCCCTATTGCAAAATATATTGTCACTTTTTGGATGGGCTTTTTTAGCGTATATCGTTGCCAAACGATTAAGAAATTTTTTTATAAAGTTAACCTCCGCCATCGTCATTGTCTTATTTGGGTTTACACCGCAAATCGCCGAGTGGGATAGCATCCTCAGCCCCGAGTCACTTTCGCTTTCGATGCTGGCAATTACGCTGGCGCTGACCATTGAACTAGCATTTTCCCTTTCCAAAAGTCAAACACCATTTCAAACGAAAAACGAAAAGATACTACTCGCGGCGTGCGTTGTTTTATTTTTACTATGGGTTTTCGTGCGAGACGTGCACCTTTATACCATTCCCATTACGGTTGGTTTACTAGCATTGTTGTTTTTTATAAAAAATTTCAGATGGCAAAAACCGTTAATGATTACCATTATCCTATTGTTCGCATTTTTTGTGATTGGATTCTTATCTGCCCGAGATAGTTTACGAGCAACAAGATACCCCGTCATCAACGCCATAGACGCGTACATCCAACCCTACCCTGCTCGTGTTGCATTCTTCAAGCAATTTGATATGCCCGCACGAGACGACCCAACCTACCAAGACTGGGCAGATAAAAACGCCACAAAAGCATACGGGCTATTTTTAATTACACATCCTGGTTTTGTGGCAACAACTTTATGGGACTATCTTGACCAACTCAGCGATAACTTTATTCAGCCATATTTTTTTACCGATGAAATTAAACATCGAGAAACGCTGGTTACGATTGGGCAATTTTTACACCCGCAAACCCCAGCCATGTACTTACTTGCTTTAATTTTAGTTATTGCATTAATTGAAAATTCAATTCAAACCCGCCAACCTGATATGCTGGCATGGGCTTGGTTAGGCATTTGGGTATTTGCCATTGGAACGGCTACACTATTCCTAAGCTTTTTTGGAGATACCGCAGGAACGCGTCGCCACATTATGCCCTCTGTTGAAACGCTACGATTATTCCTATGGATTTTCCTCATGCCGTTTTTAGATAAAGCATTGCGCCCAAACCAAGAATAAAATGCTTTATGGTACACTTGTTCTAATATGACCATCATCGTCTCATTAGACATTGAAACCACAGGCTTGGATGAAAATCGCGAATCGATTATCGAAATTGCCGCCGTCAAATTTAATGGCAAACGCATTGAAGATGAGTTCAACACGCTCCTCAACCCCGGCAAACAAATCCCAGATTTTATAACTGGCTTAACTGGTATTGATAATTCTATGGTGCGCCAAGCCCCGCGCTTGCGCGATATTGCACACGAATTAACAGCCTTTGTCGGTGATGCACCCATTCTTGGTCACAATGTCAGCTTTGATATTAAATTTTTACGCAAAGCAGGTTTGTTTGAATATCAACAAACGTTAGATACTTACGAACTTGCTTCGGTATTAATGCCTACTGCCACGCGTTACAATCTCGGTGCGCTCGGCAAACAACTTGGCATTCCGCTCCCCGCCACCCACCGCGCACTTGACGATGCTCGCGTCACACAAGCCGCTTACATTCGTTTACTGGATGTAGCACGCGAACTTCCATTTGATACATTACAAGAAATTGTTGAACTAGGAAATTTTGTAGATTGGGATTCAGGTTGGGTTTTTGAGCAAATACTACATGATGTTGTAAAACAAGGTGTCAAACCCAAAAAGCCCCGCGCCTCTTCTCGCAAGTCGACAATTGATTCTAGACCCGCGACCGATTCTTCGCCCATACAAAAAACCGAAGAGCCACTTCCGCTTGACCCTGAAGAAGTAGCATCGGTTCTTGAATATGGCGGGCAATTCTCCCAATATTTTGAAGCGTATGAGCATCGCGCCGAACAAGTGGAAATGCTCAAAGCCGTTGCAAACGCGCTATCACACGGCGGGCATCTCATGGTAGAAGCAGGCACAGGTGTAGGAAAATCATTTGCATATCTCGTGCCAGCGGCATTGTTTGCGGTGCAGAACAATACAAGAGTTGTTGTTTCAACCAATACGATTAACTTGCAAGACCAATTAATCAAAAAAGATATTCCTGATTTACAAGCCGCATTGAATTTAGATGTGAGTGCGGCTGTATTAAAAGGTCGCGTGAATTATCTCTGCCCGCGTAGGTTAGATTTTTTACGCAAAAGTGGACCTTCGAATGCAAATGAAATGCGTGTGCTGGCAAAAATTATCGTATGGCAATTAGAAAATACCAGCGGCGATAGAAATGACTTGAATTTGACGGGACCCGTTGAACGTGAAATCTGGTCAAGGATGTCGGCAGAAGATGATAACTGCACAACAGAATCATGTTTAGGTCGAATGGGAGGCGCATGCCCGTTTTATCGCGCTAAACAAGCGGCACAAAATTCCCATCTATTAATCGTTAATCATGCGCTTTTATTATCGGATGTTTCAACAGGAAGCAAAGTATTACCTGAATATGATTATGTGATTGTAGATGAAGCACATCACATGGAATCGGCAGTGACGAATGCACTTTCATTCCGCCTCACCCAACAAGATTTAGAACGCATGTTGAAAGAATTAGGCGGTTCATCGGCGGGCTTGCTTGGAAAAATGTTAACTGAAAGCCATAATGCTTTAAGACCCTCTGATTTTGGCTTGCTACAACAAAGGTCAAAACGCGCCACCGACCAAGCCTTTCGTTTGGAGCAATTATCAAAACAATTTTTTAGTTACTTAAGTGAGTTTATAGCCATACAAAGGCAAGGTCAACAACAAAATAATTATTCATGGCAAATGCGGATTACACCCTCTGCGCGGACATTACAAGGCTGGGATGATTTAGAAATGCTATGGGGGCAAATTAGCGAAACAATGACTCATTTGCTCAAAACGCTAGATGAAATTTATAAAGCCCTAGCAGATTTATACAGCGAAGGGCATGATAATTTAGAAGATGTGATGGGAAACTTAAGTACACTGATGCGCCGCATGACCGAAGCCGAAACCGCCGCTTCTGGATTAATGCACAAACCATCGAATGAATTGATTTATTGGATTGAAGTGAATCCGCGTGGTGAGAGATTATCTTTGAATGCCGCACCTTTGCGAGTGGGTCCGTTGGTGCAAAAACATTTATGGTATGAAAAAGCCAGCGTCATTTTAGCCTCTGCAACTTTAACTACGCATGGCGAATTTAATTATGTTCGTAACACCTTAGATGCGCAAGAAGTTGATACACTAGCACTCGGCTCACCATTTGATTATGAATCATCAACTTTGCTTTATGTTGCAAATGATATGCCTGAGCCAAATTCATTTAATTATCAACAAACGCTGGATAAAGCCATTATTGCCACAGCCAAAGCCACTGGCGGAAGAATGTTGGTTTTATTTACATCCTACGCGGCATTGAAGAAAACATCACAAGCAATTACAGGCGCATTGGCACGTGAAGATATTTTTGTGTATGAACAAAGCGAAGGCACATCTGCCAGCGCGTTGCTTGAATCTTTCAAAACAACGGAACGCGCCGTTCTGCTTGGCACACGTTCTTTTTGGGAAGGCGTGGATGTGCCAGGTGATGCGTTATCGGTTGTGGTGATTACAAAATTACCGTTTGAAGTTCCCTCTGACCCCATCATTTCTGCACGCTCTGAATTGTATGAAGATTCATTCCATGAATATTATCTGCCCGAAGCGATTTTGAAATTTAGGCAAGGTTTTGGGCGTTTAATCCGCACCGCTTCAGACCGAGGTGTAGTTGCTATTTTGGATAGACGTGTACTTACTAAACAATATGGTAGATTGTTTTTGGAATCATTGCCACCTTGCACAGCACGTCAAGGTGCAGTGGCTGGCTTGGCAAAGATGGCTGGTCAATGGTTGGGGACTTTATAAAAAATCAGGAGGCAGTCACTTAGAAAAGTGACTGCCTCCTCTTGTAGTTAAGAAAAAGTATCTCGAAGCAGAATCAAGTATCCCCTACGTATGAAGCGGAGAGTTATCCGCCACCTTCGTATAAATATCCTGTGCCACGCACGCTGACGACTTTTTCAGATAATGATGGGAAGGCTTCCAGTTTGTGGCGTAAGCGACTGACGAGCGGACGTAAAATTTCGGGGGCTTCTTGTTGAGAAGTATCATATCCTTGAACCAATAAAACTAGTTCGCGATGTGAAAAGACTTTGCCTTCGTTTTCCATGAGGATGCGTAACAAGCGACCTTCGGCTGGGGTGAGATGTTCTACTTTGGTTTTGAATTTGATTTGCCGACGAGATAAATCTACTGCTGTGCCATCTTTGAGTGTGAAAATATCTTGTGTGCTTTCGGAGCCAGCCACCGCTGAAACACGTGACTTGCTTGTACGGCGTGATAAGCCTTTTTTGATGCTGGCTAAAATTTGAGGTGGGGATGCAGGCTTGAGTAAATAATCATGGATGCGTAAACGCAAGGCTTGCATAGCAGATTCAATGGAACCATGCGCAGTGAGCAAAATAATTTCTGTTTCAGGTGAAGTTTGATTGACGACTTGGATGACTTCTAAGCCATCCATGCCGGGCATTTTCAAATCTACAATCATTACATCTACTGCATGGGTGCGGACGTGTTCTACGGCGGCTTGTCCGTTTGAAACGGCAGAGACGATATAGCCCTCTAGTTTGAGAATGTCGGTGAGAGATTGTCTTGCAACCGGTTCATCATCTACGACGAGAATGTTCGACTTCATTGTGTTCCTCCGGCGGGTAAGTAGATTCGGAAACATGCACCGGGACTGCGCTCGGTGAGCAGTTCTAGCACGCCTCCATGTGCGGTAATTATATTGTAACTTATGGTTAAGCCCAAGCCTGTGCCTCCATCTTTGGTACTAAAGAAGGGTTCAAAGATGTCTTTTTGTTTTTCGGGTGGGATGCCAGGTCCATTATCGTGGAAAATCATTTCAACGCCGCTGGTTTGATTGTGCATGGATATTTTTATTTCACCACCTTGTGTCATCACATCTGCGGCATTGAGGATTAAGTTAATGAACACTTGTTGAATCTGACTGCCGACAGCAGAGACTGATGGGATTTCATCTGGAATATCTACATTTACTTGCACATTACTTTCGGTTAATTGTTTGGATAATAATGTAAGTGTGTATTGTAATAAATCTACTAAATTGACTGTTTCAAGAGATGATGTGTTCGGGCGATAAAAATCTAACATGCGGCGGGAGGTGACCATCAGCCGTTCGAGTTCGGTTCTGGCTAAGTTGAAATATTCATCACGTTTTTCTTGGGGTAAATCTTCACGCCCTGCAAGGTGCAAACAATTTTGAACAGATTGCAACGGATTATTTAATTCATGTGCAATGGAGGCACTTAATCTTCCTGCGGTTGCCATTTTTTCGGCTTGCAACAATTTTGCTTCGGCGGCACGTTGCGCTTCCATGCGGGCTTTCAGTTCTGTCTCTGTTAAACGCAATTGTTTTACAGTCTCTTGCAATTTTTGATATTGATTAGCACTTGTGATAACAGATGACAAAATACCAGCCAATGCTTCCATTGCGATTAAGTCATTATGCGAAAAAGCATTTTGTTCACGGCTTTCTACATCAATAATGCCCAGCACATGGTCGCCATCTTTAATAGCGACACAAATTTTAGAATGTGCCTCCCAGCCTTTGATGGGTTTATACAAAGCATGTTGCGTTGTATCATTTATCAAAATACTTTCACCAATTTGAGCAACATAGCCTGTCACACCATCAGGTTTGATAAATTCTTCATTGTGCAAAGCCTGTTGAATACGGTCGGCATGTGTCCCCCCAATGCCTTGAATAGAAAATTTTTGCTTATCATCTGCTAATAGCACCACTGCCATTTCATATTTGAAGTATTGCGCTACCAACTCGGCAGAAATAGTGGCTACTTCTTTTTTATCGTTCAAGCCAATCACCTGCCCCACTACTTCATGGATTAATCCTAAACTTCTGGCTCTGCCTTCGGCTTCTTCACGCAGACGAGTATATTCGATTAACCCTGCCAGATGACTGGCAATGACCACCATGAGGCGTTCATCATATTGACTAAACGCTTCAACACTTGGACTTTCAATCACCAGCACACCTGTGGCTTGACCTCTATACCGAAGCGGGGCGATTAACTCCGATTTTGATTCTGGATGAATGCCGATGAATCCATCACGGGTTGAGTCGGCAATACGGCGCACACGCCCATCTTTTAGCACCTCTTGCATGGGGTGATTGGAAGCAGGCACACTGATGACGTTTAATTTTCCTTCAAAAGTGCGGTAATCCCTTAAGATACGTCCATCGCTAGAACGTAAATATAAGGCGATTAATTCTGTATTGAAGGCACGCGCTAACAAAGCAAACATGCGACGAGCAATTTGGTCTAAATTCTGCGCAGATGAAACGGTTAATACAAAGTCGTTCAATAAACCCAAACGACGTAAGTGCGCGGTCATTTCTGAAAAGGTGACAACGGTCTCTACGGATGGGGAAACTTGTGCGGCTAATTCTCGTAATTGACCACGCTCACTTAATGTAAATTCTTTTTGCCGCCAGAGTGACACTAAACCAATCAGGCGTTGACCTATCATTAAAGGCAAACTAATCCACGCGCGGGTATTGGGTTTGATAGGTGCGTGCGGAAGTAAATCCCAGTTGGGTTGTTCGGGAGATAAGACGACATCGGATAATGAACGATTGACACGCCGTAAGATTGGGTTTTCACCAATCGGCATAGATTCGTTTTTGACGTTGGGGGCATTGAACTCGGCTTGGATGTCTAACCAGTCGCCACGCCGAATGGCGAGCCATGCGCCTTGTGAAGGCACTGCCGATGTAAACGCGCCGAGCACTTTTTCGAGGGCAAGTGGAAGGTTGAATGCGAGACCAGTTTGCAGGTCAGGTAAGAGAGGCGCGCTGGGGCTAGGGGTGGCATCCGCCAGCAGAGAGGCTGTCAGTCTCCAAATTCTTAACGCGGTATTGGTTTGTTCCTCTGCACCGATTAGGAGTGCTTTGGATGAATTGGCAATTGGGAAAGCGTAAAAGCGACCATCGCCAAGTTTTTTGCTATCGGGTATGCCAGTGGAGCGTGTGTAACCACCCGTGACCGCGCCACTTAACCATGCGTCTATGGAAGGCATGGCGAGGATACCCATGAGTTCGTTTTGGGCTGATTTGTTGAGTTTGTGTGATGAACGCAATAGCCACACGCCGCCTACCCGCTCGGCAAGCACAGCCCAATCGGCTTCGGTGAGTTGAACTGCTTCTTTGAGTTTCGGCTCAATGTTGGTTTCGATTGGCATGGTGATTCATCAAATTATACTTTTGTTTTATGCCCCATGAAGAATACCGAGAGTTAATAGATTTGTTATGTGGTGTGAATCGAAAAGGTTGAACTGGTCTGATTGGTCAAATTAGTCTGACAAGTCTCTCTATCTACTTTAGCCTTATTAACTCATCAAACTTAAATACACCGTACCAGTGCGAGAACTGTACGCCGCCCAAATGACTTTATCATCTACTTTATATTCATCTAGCATAATGATGCGGCTATCTTCACCCGTCTGTTCAGTGAAACTGGTTTTACCATACGGCACGCTGGCTACTTTTACTTGTGCGTCGGCAATCTCACCTGTGCGGATATAGTTTTCGATAACACGCAAGATAATCTTTTTCTCTTCTGAATAAAACATGACCTGCTCCTTGACCTTATTTTGATGATAGCGATTGACTTAATTGGGCTTCGGCTTCGTTGGCTGAAATAGAGTGGACATAACTCCACTCGCTTGATAATGTCTTTTGAGCGCGTTTGAGGATGGCACTATCGTACTCGCTCCATGTTTTGGTGCCACGCACCGCTTGCAAATCTCGAATGACGCGACATAATGATTCAGTGCGCCCATCACGTAATGTTTCTTGAAGTTGCAATGTGCGCTGACGGCGGTCGGTCGGTAACGCTTCTGCTTTGCTGGATAAGATGTTTAGCATTTTTTGAAATTCACTCTTAGTAGAAGGGAAGCGCAAACGGCTTTTGAGATTCTCGTCATTAGGCACCCATATTGTTAGGTCTGTCAGTTGCACCATGTAATAAATTGCCGTCTTGCCATTGTTGACTTGCTCTTCTAACCCAATCACTTGACCCAACCCATGCGCACAGTGCATCACCCAGTCACCTTTCTTAATCTCCATACAATGCCTCCGTGCATTTGCTGATATACATAAAAAACCAGCCCGCAAATGGGCTGGCTTTTGTGCCGTCAATTTGTGTTGTGATGTGATTATATCACTTATGTTTGGTCTCAATCGTTTAGGGAGTGTCTAATTTTGTGGGCTTTTAAAAAATTTAACCACAGAGCCCACAGAGAACACGGAGAAAAACTTTTGAAATCTCTGTGAACTCAGTGTTCTCTGTGGTGAAAGGTTCTTTAGCCCTCTCTTTTAGACACTCCCATCGTTTAGCAGGTTTAATAAGTTGAACAAGTCTAACAACATAAACCGTCCACGAATGTTTCACGAATGCACGAACACCCGCGCTCATTCGAGTATTCGTGGTTTTCTTCGGGGATGGTTTCTTTTTACTACCCCTCCCAGCCTCCCTTAAAGGGGAGGAGATTATTCCTCGCACAACAAGCCCCCTCTCCTTTAGGAGAGGGTTGGGGAGAGGTCAATCACAACCCCTCCCACGCTTCGCAGTCCCCTTAAGGGGAGGAGACAAAAACATCATGCAAGAATGAAATTAATAATATTCTCTTATATACTCATACGCTCGATTAAACAAATCTTCATCCTTGATTTGATACTTAACCCAAATTACTTTTCGTAATTCTCTCTTTACTTCACGTTCACCTAATGTTGAGTTTTGCCAACCTTCAAAGCGAACATATTTCACAATACTATCAATATCATTGACAATTCTTTCAACCACCGCAGGAGTTTGGTCTGTTTTCATTTCGAGGAATAACTCAGTGAGAGCGGCTTTTGCTGATTTTTGTTCTTCAACCGTATCAGTTGCTCTTTCCGCTTGGACTGTATCACGGGCAATTTCACATAGTTGCTTGATAAATTCAATACTGTTGATAAGACCTTGCTCAGCCTTTGCTCGTAATGCTTCAAGCCTTTGACTTAGTGCAATAAAAATCGGATTATTTCCATGACGCATTAAACGACTGATTAATATCTTCATCACCCGTTCGGCTTCTTTTGGGTCTTTGCTATTCATCAACTCATCAATCACTTTGGCATCTAAGACCATTTCTTCCATTTCGTGACTGATTCCATCTACATGAATATGCTCGTGGATTAACTTCGTAGTCTGTGCACCTAAAGCGTGCCAAAGTAACCTACCGTTATCGTCCGAGGTTGGCTTGACAGAAAGATACACTTGCGAAAGCCATTTGTATTCTTTTTGATATTGATTCAAAACCTCATCGGGAGAAAGTGCTTCCCATAACTTAGACAAAGAATTAAAGTCTTTAGCAAAAGCATCGCGCTTTTCATCACTCTTAATACATTCTTGTGCGGCTTGCAGACCTTCAAAGCCTTCAACGGTTCTATCAATGCCAGCAAAGTGAGATAAACAATCCCCTAAAACTTGAGGTAATTTATCTTTGAGTTCTTTGAGATTAGTAATAACAAGTTTTACAGTTTCTTCGTCAAAGGCTAATGCTTTGGCAGTATCATCAAACACACCAAAATAATCTACAATGCGACCAAATGTTTTGTTTGGGAACAAACGATTGGTTCTACAAATTGCTTGTAACAAAGTATGGTCTTTGAGAGATTTATCCAAATACATGGTTTGTAGAATAGGAGCATCAAAACCAGTTAATAGTTTGGCTGTCACAATTAAGAACTTCAAAGCCGAATCACTGTCATTGAATTCTTCAACAACTTTTTCTTGTGCATCTTTATCCATGCCCCATTTTTGTTTGAATTCAAGGTCATCATTGGCAGAAGTGCTGATAACCACCTTACTAGCCGCGAAAGGTATATGTTTATCAAGTTCTTCTTTATATTGGACACAAGCAAGGCGGTCAGGTGTAACTATCATCGCCTTGAAGCCTTCTGGTTCAACGTGCTTCCTGAAATGCTCGACAATGTCTTTCACAATTTGGCTCACCCGTTCAGGTGACTTTAGAAATACTGCCATACTTGCCGCTTTTTTACTTAACTTATCTCTATCTTCTTCATTGAGTTCATTTGCCATTTCTTTGAAGGCAATATCTAAACTTTCTTTATCAACATGGTAATTGGGTAAACGTGGTTCAAAATGTAAAGGCAATGTAGCATTATCGCGAATGCTTTCTTGGAAGGTATAACGACTCATATAACCATTGGAATCTTCAGTTGCACCAAAAGCCCAGAAGGTATTTTTGTCAGCTTTGTTGATAGGCGTACCTGTAAGACCAAATAAAAAGGCGTTCGGAAGCGCGCTTCTCATCTTGCGACCCAAATCTCCCTCTTGAGTCCGATGTGCTTCATCCACCATCACAATCACATTATCGCGTTTATTCATATCAGGATAGGAATCTTTGAATTTATGAATCATGGTGATGATGATTTTACGGCTGTCTTTTTCCAGCAAATCATGCAACTCTTTAATGCTATCGGTGGTTATCATGTTTGGCACTTCGGCAGAATTAAACGTAGCCGTGATTTGCGTATCCAAATCAATTCTATCTACCACAATCAAGACAGTTGGGTTTCCAAGTTCTTCTACCTTGCGTAGTTTTTGCGCGGCGAACAACATCAATAAAGATTTACCCGAACCTTGAAAATGCCATATCAAACCTTTTTTAATTTCACCCTCTAATACGCGTTGCACTAAGGCATTTGCACCTTCATATTGTTGATAACGACAAACAACTTTGATTTTCTTTCTTTTATTATCGGTGGCATAAATGGTGAAGTATTGCAGAATATCTAGCAGGGTAGACGGTTTGAGTAAATGCGTTAATTGTTTGGCAACATCTTGTAGCCCTGCAAAGTGAGCAATCTCATCACGTTCTTCTTCAATGCGCCAAGGTGACCAAAACTCTAAAGGTGTTCTCACACCACCAATAAATAATTCTTTTCCTTCGGTTGCAAAAGAAAAAACATTTGGCACAAACAATTGCGGCACTGCATTTTCATAAACGACATTAATATCATGTGCGCCATCCAACCAACTGACCGCAGGGCGCACAGGTGTTTTGGCTTCACCCACCACCAAAGGAATGCCATTCACCAACATCACAATATCTGGAATTTTAGTTTCACGCGCCAGAATTTTGAATTGATTGGTGAGAATAAAAGAGTTGTTGGTGATGGTTTCAAAATCAATCAGGCGAACAGATACATGTTGTTCATCTTTCCCGAATGGCAGGGTCATTTCGCCACGCAACCATTTTGCAAATTCTTCATTGGCACGCACCAAACCGACATTCCCCACAGAAAGCAAAATGGCTCTTAGTTTGCGAATCACTTCATCGGCATATTCGGGTTGCGCCGCAATTTCAGGGTTAATGCGGATTAACGCCTCGATTAGTTCTTTTTCAACGAATACATCTGTGATTTCTCGCCCTAGCACTTCGCTTTGAACATACTTCCACTTTGCATCGCCAGTATAACGAACCGCTTCTTCCTTGACCATGCCTGAGTGCACGTTATTCAAATTCACTCCCGTCAGGTTGTGAATGATGAAATGCTCTACACTGTTCAATTCGTTAAACGTCATGCTTGCTCCTGACCTAGACCTCCGAGGTTTTAAAAACCTCGGAGGTCTGGAGTCTGTGTTTTCATCCCAATATTTCATTCAACAGTTTTTGTCTCAACTTTTTCAATGTTTCTTTTTGCTCGCGGACTTTTTCGGCATTATCCAAAATTTCATCTAGCAGATTTGCAATCACTTTTTGAGTTTCTAAATCAGGAATTTCAAATACAAAATTATCCAAATCTTTCCAATTGATATATGGATTGGTTGAGCCTTTTGAAACACTAATAGAGTATTGCGTAAATCTTTCAGAAAGCATAATATGTTTTAGCAAATCTTGAAGAATAATTTCCTCATTTGCCTTAATTACATAAGTTGTATTTGCACATACACCTTCAAAATCTGCTAGAGCAACTTTTTTCAAATAGGTTCTTCGTGAGCCATATAAAATATCACCTGCTTGAAATAGAACATGGAAAGCAGGTCCGAGAAAGTCTTTACCCACAGTTCCCCAAGTTCTTATTTTGAAATCTTCTGACTCTAAGTTCTCACCAGCAACAATTCTTTCAATGCCATATTCAACAGGGTCAATTCTTCGCATTAGTTTTTGAGCAATATCTCGATAATAGACCTTTTTTAGTTTTTTATTTTTCAATAAATTACCAAAATAGGGTTTGTCGCTTACAAAAGCATCAACTAGTGATTTACACAGTTTTCTTAAATTCTTTTCCTGCGCCTCTGTATGGACGATGCTCTGCTCAATGCTTTGGAATAATTCCACAATGCGATGCTGCTCATCAGAAGGTGGAAAAGAGATTTCGAAATTTGATAAATCTCGCCATTTTGTTCGTGGAGACAAAGACCCTGCGGATGTGCTAATTGCATAATTAATAAAAGAATCGGAAGAAGCATAATAAGGCAAAAGTTCTGAATTAAGCGATTCTTTAGCACGAAGAACTAAAATATCTCCTGAGCAAACTCCGCTAAAATCAGCAACTGCTACTTTCCGTAAATATGCCCGTCTTTTTCCAAACAGAACATCTCCTGCTTGAAAAATCTTTGTAAAAGTAGTTCCTTCTTCAATGCTTCCTGAGCCAATGATTTTTAGTGAATCGCCATCAATGTGTTCCAATCCAACAAAACTTGATAGTCCATTTTGTAATGGATTTTTGTCATGCTTTTCTATACTTTCAACCACATTCCCGATTGGAATATGATTCCAATTTTTCTTGTTGAGTTTCATTCTGCAACCCCTAATTCTTTTAGCTGGGTAAATAAATCATCTAACTTTTTACCGAGTTCATGCCGCTGAGACTTGACCAGTTGCAGTAAATCATCAAGTTCATGCTCTTGACCACCACCTGATTGTTTTACATATAATTGAACACTCAAATTGCCATTGTTTTCTGTAAGCACGTCTTTGTTGCTTACCACTTTTGTGAATCCGTTAATATCTTCAAAATTCCAATAGGCGTCTGAAATTTTTTGTGTATGTTGGTCAGTTAAATATGCGGAACTTCGTTCAATCTTTATTTCTTCTTTTGCGTCAATAAAAATTATCTTTCCTTTACGTGACTTTGGTTTTTTTGTGCGGCAAACCAAAAGGCAACTTTCCATCGTGCTGTTGTAAAACAAGTTTTTCCCTAAACCAATCACGGCATCTACATAATCGCCTTCAATCATCTTTTTGCGAATGTCACTCTCAGCATCACGAAACAGCACGCCATGGGGCCACAACACTACACATCTGCCTGTTTTAGAGTCTAAACTACTCATAATATGCTGTTGAAAGGCATAATCCGCATTGCCTTGTGGTGGTGTTCCCCAAATATTTCTGCCAAAAGGGTCGTTTGTCCACTTAGTCTGATTCCAACGTTTCACACTGTAAGGTGGGTTTGCCATAATCACATCAAACTTTTTTAACTCGTCATTATGTAAAATTTTCGGGTTATCGAGTGTATCGCCTTGCACAATCACAAATTCATCCACGTTGTGCATAAACATATTAATCCGTGCAATGGCAGATGTAATTAAGTTCAATTCCTGTCCGTATAAACTCAAATTTCTATGTTCTTTTTTCTTTTCTTTTAAATGCAATACACTCCCAAGTAAAATACCACCACTTCCACAAGTTGGGTCATAAATGCTTTCGTTCGGCTTTGGGTCAGCAAGCATATTCATCAGTTTCACAACCGTGCGGTTGGTATAAAACTCAGCGGCAGTGTGTCCGCTGTCATCTGCAAATTTATTAATTAAGTACTCGTAGGCTTCACCCATCAAATCATGTGGCACGTTAGCAACGCTTAAATCAATTTTGCTGAAATGCTCAATCAAATCCAGCATTTTTTCATCACTCATGCGTTTTTTGTTTGTCCATTGCGCATCGCCAAAGACATCATTCAATAATTCAGGATTGGCTTTTTCAATGCCACGCATGGCTTTATGTAGTGCCAAGCCTACATTGGTAGTTTTCTTTCTAACATCACTCCAATGAAAGCCTTTTGGAATTTGAAAACGATGGTTTTCACGAAACTCGGCATAATCTAAATCGTTTCCGCTTTCTTCTAATGCTTGTTTATACTCTTCATCCCACACATCACTAATGCGTTTGAAAAACAACAAAGGGAAAATATATTGCTTAAAATCTGCCGCGTCAATTAATCCGCGCAGGATATTGGCGGCTCCCCAAAGATGTGCTTCAAGTTGTTTGGTATTCATAAAGTGCGGCTATCCTTAAGTGTCTTTTTATTTCTTTTTGATTTCTTTATAATTGGTTTATTTTGATATTCATACATATTTTGAATAAGATTGAGGTGTGCCTTAATCAAAGACACTAATGTACGATGCGAGAGATATACTACAATTGTGCCAGCAAGTATCACAATACCGAATGTGAGCATCATATAATTTGTGCTTGCAAAAGAGTAGGTCTTCCAAAGATAAAAACAAAGCGCAATTGTAATGGCAATAATATTTAAGATAGAGGCACGCATAATTCTAAGTCTTGAGCGCGTGTAATCCAATTGTTGGTTGAGAAAATCATTTTGTGTGCCAAGCGAGAAGCGCATCACAGAAATAGGCGTCGTGTTATCAGTAATAATATCAGCCCGATGTTTTTTTTCAAGTGGTCTAACTCGCCAATCTGCAATGCGGTCAATGATTACGCCTAATACGTAAGTCAGTGCCAGAAAAATAGCAATAATCACTAACTCCCAATCTTTGAAAATCAGAAGCATATTTGGATAATTTTTTATTGGAAACAATGGTGAGGTGAATAGGAAAATCCAAATCCAACCTTCTAATCCAATAATTAATAGTTCTACAAAAAGTAAAGTTGTGTTCATCAATTTTCCTTAGCAGGGCACTCCCCGCAACTCTCCAATTTTACCCGACCATTCCCCCAACCTACAAGATAAAACTGTTATAAAGTGTACTGTACCCAATCAGTACATTTTCCTACTTGAAAAACCCCCTCAAATCATTACAATATAAAAAAGTCTAAGTGGTCTAAGTGGTCTAAATGGTCTAACAAGTCCGACCTACCAACTAACTACCCAACTACTAAACTATCAAACTACCCAACTAACCCATATATAGGCAGTACCCCCAAGCACCTCACAGCGCACCTTAAGCGAAGGATGAGCGAAGGCACCCCCCGCCCAAGCCCCAAAAAGCCCCGCCAACCACCCCCATATATGGGACGTGGTTTTTATCCAATTTTTATCAGCCAAAAGGAGAAAAAATATGGCTAAAGTAAAGTTAAACCCGATAGTAGAGTCAGTGCGTGGAGGCGTAGGCGATTTAGTCTTCCGCAAACTGAACGGCGACACCGTGCTATCAGGCAAACCTGATTTCACCAACGTCGTCGCCACCCCCGAGCAAGCCACGCATCGAGCCCGCTTCAAGCAGGCAGTGGCTTACGGACGCATGGTACTCGCTGACAGTTCTGCCCGCGAAGACTACGACACAGCCGCGCAAGCCAAAGGCAAATCCGCTTTCGCCCTCATGGTCGCAGACTTCATGCAAGCCCCTTCCATTGACGAGATTGACGTCTCTCAATACAGCGGGCAAACAGGTGACTTCATCTACATCCGAACCAGTGACGACTTCA
>JAEURH010000052.1 GCA_016789365.1 Anaerolineales bacterium | reverse complement strand
CTTTTATTATGCCATATGAAAGAATATTGATTCCAGCGTTTGTATTGTCGTTGAAAATATTTGTGCCTGTTAGTGTAATGCCAGCAGTAGCAGGTACCAATCCATTGATAAGCAATGCATTATTGAGGTCTGTGCCTGTTGAGTTATTGTTGGCTGAAATATTGTTTACAGTAATTGCGCCCACCGAAGAAATAAACAACCCCACTGAACCATTCGCATTAAATGTATTACTTCCACTTAGCGTAACTGTTTTTGCAGTTGTAGCAGAATCATTATCTAAATTTGCGCCATAATTGGTATTGTCATTGGCTGTCAAATCTTTAATAGTAATCGTTCCCTTGCTAATTACAGTAAGCCCAGCCGCCCCGCCATTGTTATTAAATTTACTATTCGTAATGGTTACATTGCCTGCGCCAGTGCTATTATCAAGTGTAGCCCCACGCCCTGTATTATTGTTTGATTGTACATTTTTTAGAACAATATTTCCTGTGGTGGTAACAGTCAACCCATCCCCTGTGGCTGTGTCAATGATAATGTCGTTAATAGTAACAGTATTATTCCAGTTCAAAATTTGAAGCCTAACATCAAAAGTGGATGGCTTGGTGGGGTCAATTAAACCAACACAAGTCATATCAGTTCCATCACACCAACCACCTTTTAAAGTCAATGCAAAATCATTCATAGCAGTAAATACACCACCATCAATTGTGATGACGCTATTATCTGCACCATTGTAGTTTGAGGCAATCCAAATCACACCATTTGTTGTAGGTCCAACACCTGAGACACTAACGGCGGTTAAGATAGGGTCTGCCAGCAATGCGGCAAAAGTTCCATAACTACCCGTACAACCATTTAAACCCGGTGTTGGGCTAGCCACTGTAGCAGGACACCAAACGGGGTCGCCAATAATAATAGTTTGTTGTGCCTCTTGAGTTGCTAATGGAATGGCTTCGCCGTCTTCGTCTAACACAATAATTTCAGTATTTTCAGGCAGTTGTTCAAGGATAGGTTGCTCTTCATCAAGAGTAGATGCTTCTGATGGAACAGTATTAGTTTCCCCCGAAGTTAGAGGCGGCGCTTCTTCCTCGTTTGATTCTTGTGGTGCTGTTTCTTCGGCTTGTGTCTCCGCTGGAACATCCGTTGGAGGTAGTGATTCATCTGCATAAACAGGTGTTGCCAATACCCCACTCAAAATAAAAACAAATACAATTGCAACGGTCAAAAACGGGGAATTACTCTTAACATACATAGTCACCTCTAACTTAAATTTTGACGCTTAATCACATTGTAGCGGAATAATCAATAGTGAATAGGCTTTTTAAGTTAGTCTATAGGTACTACTTTAGGAAAAATCCCCCTCTTGACAAAATAGAATTTTTGTTCTATATTTTAGAACACTTGTTCTTTTCTATCAATTGGCTAAATCGGCTAAGGAGGTCGAAATGTCTAATTATCGTCGTAGTCCATTAGGGGATGGCATCCGCCGTTTGTGGAATAGTATCGCCCATAATCGTGATTTCAATCGTGGTGCGGCATTTGGTACTATCATAATCGGTGCTTTGCTGGCATTTGAAATTTTCAACTTCAGTGCCACACAACATGCTTTGCAAGATATGCTCGGACCGTTAAGTTTTGGTGGTTTCAAATGGGCAACCATTCTCGCCATTGCTTTCTGTGGCATTGACTTTGCCGGCATTGCTCGCATCTTCACCCCCGAACAAGGGCGTGATGAACCCGCCGAAGTGTATTATCTCTTTGGTGCTTGGTTATTGGCGGCAGGCTTCAATGCAATTTTGATTTGGTGGAGTGTTTCGGTTGCCATTGCAAACAATGGTGGCATTCAAGGCACTAGTTCTATCAGCGGACAAGCCCTTGCACAAGGTGTGCCGATTTTTGTTGCCGCTATGGTGTGGCTGATTCGTGTTCTGATTATCGGCACGATTTCTTTGGCTGGTGACCGTTTGTTTACTACCGCGACTTCGCATCAATCGTATCAACCGCGCCAATCATACAATAATAATCCGCAACCACGCCCAAGTTATCAATCACAATCCTATCAACGCCCTGTCAATCAACCTAGTAACCAACCTATTCTTCGCCCAGCTTCACAAATTAACCGCCCGGTCAATTCAAACAACTTTCGCCCGGCACCAAAACCTGTTTCATCGCAACAATCTTCATTCATCCCACCTGAGCCTACTTATCACCCAGTCTCATTTGATGCCCGCAATTCAGATAATGGAGACCGTCGTTACGATGCGTAAGTGAAAGTAAACAGGTACACAAGTAAACAAAAATTAAATAAATATAATTTCATAAAACATTTCGAGCCCGGTCCTGAACAGACCAAGAAAAGAGAATAAACTATGCCCCGCGCTCGCACAACAAAAGAATATGAGCCAACAGCCGCTACCCCATATAATGAAGGTAGCGGTTGTTTATCTGGCTTTGCCATTATCCCGCTTGCCGTCATTATTATTAGCATTTTGCTTTCATCGGTTGCATGGAATTTTGTTAACCCACTGCCTGTTTCCGTTCAAAACAATTCTGTTATTGATATAACAATAACGCCCGATTCCACTTCGAGGAGTATTTCACCTATCTTTCGACCAGAAGTGCAATATTGGGCTGATTCTATCGTCAAGTGGGCATCCGCTTCTTCACTTGACCCGAACTTGGTTGCTACCATCATGCAAATCGAATCTTGTGGCGACCCGCGTGCGAAATCATCTGCTGGGGCAATGGGATTATTTCAAGTGATGCCGTTTCATTTTCATGCCAGCGATAGTCCATACAACCCAGATACAAACGCCTTACGTGGACTTGGCTACCTCGTCCACTCATTAAGTGCCGCCAACGGGAATGCTCGTTTAGCCATGGCTGGTTATAACGGCGGAATTAGTGTGATTAACAAAAGTGAACATCTCTGGTCTGCTCAGACGAAACGATATGTATATTTTGGTTCACCCATTTATCAAGATGCAATCAGTGGAATTGAATCAAGCAGTACATTAAATGAATGGTACACAAAGTATGGAGTCAGTTTATGCAGACAAGCCGCAAAGAGATTAGGTCTCCCCTAACTAAAAAACTAACAAACTAGCCAACTAGAAAACTACTTTAAGACATTCAACCAAATCACAAATGTTGTACCTTCACCTTCTTTTGATTCGACTTTAATTTGCCCGCCATGTTGTTCAATAATCCATTTCGCAATAGATAATCCAAGCCCAAATCCGCTGGCTTTTGAACGCGTGCGTGATTTTTCTGCACGATAAAATCTGTCGAAGATGTGAGGTAAATCTTCCGCTGGAATACCAGGTCCCGTGTCACGCACAATGAGGCGTGATTGATTGGCTACTTTCGATAAACTCAAAAATACTTCCCCGCCTGCTGGTGTATATTGAATCGCATTAGCAATCAAATTTAATAAAACTTGTTTTAAACGGTCACGGTCGCCGCGCACAATCACTTCATCAATTTCATTGAGATGTACTTTCACTTTGCTACCTGCTAACACGCGCACTTCGGTGAAAACTTCAGTAAGCAATAAATCAAGTTCAACAGGTGCAAAACTCAATGCCAGTTTTCCAGACTCAGCCTGAACGAGCATAAGCAAACCACCCACCAAACGCGTGAGCCTGCCCACTTCATCATCCATGCCATTCAAAATATCATCATCCGTGGTTTTGATGCGACGCATTAAATCAATATTGCCTTTGATGACAGTTAATGGTGTGCGAAGTTCATGGCTGACATCTGCTAAAAATCTTTGTTGTGACCTAAACAATGACTCAAGCCGTTCCAGCGTTTGATTAAATGAAACGACTAAATAACCCACTTCATCATCTTGCCTGCCACGATACGGAATACGACGCGATAAATCATCGGCTTTATTGATTTGGTCAACCGTATAGGCAATGGTTTCTAATGGAGTTAATGCCCGCTTCAAAACCGCCCATGAGCCCAAACTTGCTAACAATACCGCAATCACACCGATGCTAAACATAATTCTTACCAAATCAGTACGAGTTGCTTCAACCAAACCTAAACTGGAACCCACTTGCAAAGTTCCAATGACTCGGTCTTCTAATACCATTGGAACTGTTAACACCCGCAAGCTCACCCCTTCAAAAGTTGCATCTTCATATATGGTTTCACCCTGAGCCAAACCAATTGGGTCAAGTGGTTGCGTAAATTCGCCAATGCTTGGGGAAGCATCTACAATTTTTCCATCAATGCTCCACACTTGAATATAAACATTGGCTGTCATACTTAATTGTGGAGGTCTTCTAACAATTAACTCCCCCACTGGATTAAGACTTGTATTGCGAACCAATTCACGGGCTACGCTCGCAAGCGTGTTATCCACTTGCGTAATTAATATAAAGTTAACAATGAAATAAACCGCCGTGCCAAAGATGAGCAAAATTCCGCCCATGAATATTGAGTAAAGCAAAGTCAGGCGCAGGCGAAGAGGCATTCAATTTACGATTTCTGATTTAAGATTTTTCGATTACTAACGACAACAACTGATTACTGGACACTGACTCTTACGGATTTTCTCTCAACACATACCCAACACCACGCACAGTGTGAAGCAAACGTGTTTCATTTTCTGCTTCTAACTTTTGGCGCAAATAACGGATATACACTTCTAACACATTACTCTCACCGCCAAAATCATAACCCCAAACACGGTCAAATATCACTTCACGAGTCAACACTTGTTTTGGGTGACGTAAAAATAACTCAAGCAATTCATATTCTTTAGCAGTTAAAGCAACTGTACGTTCGCCACGAGTCGCTTGACGTGAACCTGTATCCAAAGATAAATCTGCAAATTTCAAAACAGGGATTCGTTCTGGTTGCGTACGACGCAACAAAGCACGCACACGCGCAAGTAATTCATCTAAGTTAAACGGCTTAATCATGTAATCATCAGCACCCGCATCCAAACCTTGGATGCGGTCTTGCACCGTATCTTTTGCCGTCAACATCAAAATTGGAATCGAACCGCCCTGTCGCAAACGATGGCACACTTCCAAACCATCCATACCGGGCAACATCCAATCCAAAATCACAAGGTCAGGGGTATGGTCACGCGCCGCAATCAAACCCATGCGTCCATCCACAGCAGTATCCACTGTGTAACCTTCATAAGCCAAACCACGTTGCAACAATTTCAAAATAGCTTGGTCGTCTTCGATAATTAGGATTCGCTCATTCATGGCTATACTCCTTGATTAAAAATATACCATAATTTTATTTTCACCGTTTCGCAGGTTGAAATAACATCATCACGCTTTACGCAAAAACCTACGAGACGTTTCTAACGCTTCCCGAAAATCATCAGGATAGTCTGCCTCAAATGATACTTTATTACCCGTTGCAGGATGAGTAAATATTAATGAACGCGCATGTAAGGCTGGACGATGAATAATTTTCGATTCAGGCGCACTATATAAAACATCTCCCACAAGTGGATGACCTAACGCGTAAGCATGGACTCGAATCTGATGCGTTCTACCCGTCATCGGCATCGCCTCAACCAACGCCGACAGTTGGTACTGTTCCAACAACCTAAATCTTGTCTCCGACTTAACTCCATTTCTATCATCCACCATCGTGCGATGTTTATGCCCCACATTCACTCTCAATGGAAACTTTGTAATCTTTTCACTCCACTTTGGCACGCCATTCACAAGCGCGTGATATTTCTTCTCCACCTGATGTTTCTCAAATTGAATATTCAACGAACGATGTGCTTCTGCATTTAAGGCAAATAAAATAATCCCGCTCGTAATTTTATCAATGCGATGCACTACCCAAATTTTTTCGTACTGCTCTTCCAATATCTTAACAAGATAATGTGCATCTTTATCCCAACCTTCTGGCAAAACCGAAAGGTTAGCAGGTTTATTGATAATTAAAATATGGTCATCAACAAAAATTATTTCCATGAAAGTAACAATTATTTTTTACCTAAAATTTTTTTGACAATATTTCTTAATTTGATATACACTCTATCCAGCAACGGCTCACGCACAGAACGAAAAATAGCAAATTTCTTTACATACTTTGGAACAGCCCATACCGTTTCTAAACCTTCTGGAAAAAATGCCACATCACCTGCTTTCAAAGTATATGTTGCGCCATTTTCTTCAATAATCACCTCCCCTTCTAAAATATGCACAATCTCATCACATCCATAAATAAAAGTAAATTTCCCTGCCTGACAATCCCATAACCCACAAGATAAATTATTATCTTCGGCTCGCGCCAATGGAATGCTTCTAGCAGTTGGGCTTCCTTCTTTAATCCAAGCAGGTGGCAAAGGTGTAGAGCCAAAATCCATGCGAGTTGTTGAGCCAGTTTGAATCACAGGTTTGCCAAAATTTTTGATTGGGATATTCGTATCAATCATGCTAAGTGCTGAGTTATCCGTCATAAAACCTCTTTATAATCCGTCATTGCGAGGACGCTCTTGTTCTTCGTCCGAAGCAATCCCCAACTTAATTATAAGATTGCTTCGCCACAAAGAACGCGGCTCGCAATGACATGAAATCATAAATGAATTATACAATCTTTCTTGACATGAACATCATCAACCGTTTATCATGCCTTTATGACTGAAACTTCCAACCCCAACATTATTGACTCACTTAATCATCCACTTGCACAGCCGATTCGCAAGTTATTGACTCGTTCTGGCAGGCAAGAACTAAATAAAATTCTGATTGACGATGAGGAAAATATTCTTGAAGCGTTAAAGGCTGGAGTAAAAATCGAGTCTATATATTTTGCGGGGGAAAATAGACTTTCAGAAAATTTTAAGCAACAAATCCCTAAATCCATCCCAATTCATGAAGTGGCAACTCGTACTTCAAAAAAATTATTTGAAAACGACAAACTCTCACGCGTGTTTGCGATTGCCCAAACTCCAAAATCAATTGGTTTGGAAGCATTGAAATCAATATCAAAAGATATTGTGGTTTTAGAAGATTTAAGCATTTCAGGCAATATCGGAAATATCACCAGAACATCATTGGCATTAGGCGTGGGTGGAATTTTGTTATTAAACATGGACCCGATTGATTTATACGACCGCCGTTTAATTCGTGCCAGCAGAGGTTATTTATTTTCTGTGCCGATGATTACCGCCAGCACAAAAGATTTTTTGGATTATTGCAAAAAAAATAATGAAACTTTGTTAGTGATGGATATGAATGCAGAAAAAACTGTGGATGAAATTTCATCTATGCCGCAAAGACTATTAATCGCTTTCGGTAGTGAAAAAGATGGTTGCTCACCCGAAGTGGAACGAGCCGCGAATCTAAAAGTTCGTATTCCAATTAGTGACAAGGTTGAATCGTTGAATGTCTCTGCTTCAGCAGGGATTACATTATTTAATCGCGTTGAGTTTAATCAAAATTAACATGTCATTGCGAGCCACCGCTCTTGGTTTTTGGTGGCGAAGCAATCTTACTTTAACAAAATATCGTCACGCTACAAGCGTGACCTACGATTTAATCAGGGAACTTTTTATCTACAAACTTCGTTTATAAAGAAAAAATAAACGGAGATACGTTATGAAAAAAATATACTTTCTTTTAATTGTTTTAGTAGTTTTACTTTCTGCCTGTTCAGGAAGTTCTGTTTCACTTGAAGGTGAATGGGCTTTAGTTTCTTATGGTGATGCCTCAAACCCAACTTCGGCTTTACCAGATGTAGAAACTTCAATTAATTTTGATGCGGATGGGAAATTTGGCGGGAACGTTGGATGCAATTCATTTGGTGCGGGGTATCAAGTGAATGGCAATCAAATCACCTTTGAACCTGCTTTCTCAACCATGATGTTCTGTGAAGCAACAATGGACCAAGAAACTGCTATTTTGGGCATTGTTTCTGAACAAACGCTGAACTTTGAATTGAGGGGAAATCAATTAACTTTAACTTCACAAGATGGTTCATCAGTGATTGTGTTAGAGAAAAAATAGCCCTCACCCTACCCTCTCCCAAATTGGGAGAGGGTTTTTATTTTAATTAACTACTTGCGCCACTATATCTTTTTAGACCTGATTTCCAAACACGAGAGGCGATGATAAAACTTGCAACGCCTATGAAAAAGAAAATCAATACTTGATTGAAATCTAATTCACCACGTAAGGCTTGTAATGGAATTGTGGTTGCGACTGCAATTGGAATGATAAAAGTGACAATCACTCGTAACCAGACAGGATAAACTGTGGCTGGGTAACGACCTGCATCTAGCAAGGCTTGTAGGATGGTGACATTGTTATCAAACTTTGTAAACCAAAACGTGAGCGCAATGAGAACAATCCAAAGGCTGTAGATAACGATAATGCCTGAAAGGGCAAGCAGGATGAAGGTCAGGATTTGAGGCGCGGTGATTAAGTCACCAGACATGTTGATGCCAATCACAATCAAAATGATGGCGAGAATCAAATCCCAAAATCTCCAAACGGTGATGCGTGAAAATGTGACGAGGAACATGCTGTTGGCGGGTTGTAAGATGGTGTAGTCCATGGAGCCATCACGAATGGATTGATTGAATTTTTCGGTGTTGGGCCAGATGAGTGCAATCATCAATGTGTTGACGAGACGAAAGACGCCGAGTAATGCAATCAGTTCGCCGATGCCCCAGCCACCCAGTGTTTGGGTATTGCTAAAAATAATATTGAGACTCAATAGTTCCCAACCAAGCCACATTAAGTTTAGCAAAATATTTACGATAGTATCAGCACGGTATGCTAACGACATTTGAATATTCATTTTGAGAAATGCAGAAAGTAGTTTGAGTGTGTGCATGTTAGGCTCCGACTGCTGAATATTTCTTCACGCCTTTGCGCCAAACCCAGTTAAAGATAGACCATGAAATGACAAGCCACACACCTGTCATCATATAGCCATGAATGATTTGCTCGGTAGAAAGGTTGCCTAAAATTAATTGAATGGGATAGTACAACAGCAATTGAAACGGAAGATATTGGGCAATATCTTGAATCAGTTGTGGCATAAGTGGCAATGGCACGAATTGACCTGAGAACAGCAAAATCAATGCGAAATAAAATTCGTGAATGGAATAGACACGCGTTGTCCAAAATGCTAAGGCGGTGATGGCGGCTGATTGAAAATAACCGATAAGAAATGCCAACATCATGGCGGGGATTGCAAGCAAAATGCCTGTGAGTGTAACGCTACTAAAATCAGGTTTAAACAAGAAGAACAAAATAATCCAAATGGGTGTGAGACCAATCATGGTTAAGATTTTGAAAGCAACATTATTGACCAAGGCATTCGTAAGCATGGGGTGAATTGGTCTGATGAGTTCGCCAGAAAGTGAGCCATCTTGAATTTTGTAACCAAATGTATGAATCACAATGTTGCTGGTCACTTGGTCGCAAATCAGCAAGACCATGTAATAGGTTACAAAATCATTTGCAGTAAAACCATTCACATCGCCATTGGCGGTGGCGATACTTGTCCACACGGCGAGATAAATAATTGGCGAAACCAGCCAATATAGCAAATACATCAACAAGTTGGCACGATATTGCCATTGCTCTGCCCAGTTGACTTGCCAAAGTCTTTTGAAAATTAGAAACATAGTAACTCCTCATGTCATTGCGAGGGCGTTCTTGTTCTTGCCCGAGGCAATCTCAAACTTTGTAGGAGATTGCTTCGTCGAGATGTTTCACATCTCTCCTCGCAATGACATACTATTGATTAAACGCTTGCTCAATGACATCTTCAATCGGTGGGTCGGCGATGGTAATGTCGCGGATGGGCAAATCCGCTAGAAGTCTGGATGTGATGCGAGTGACTTCATCAGCCTTTACCTGGATAAATTTCTTATCCGCATCTTCCATGTTTTCAACTGGTTCACCATATTTAGACAAATCATGTGCATCGGCATTTTCCATAAGTACACCTATCAACTTGAATGGTGCAATCTTTTTAGATAAATCATTGATGCCACCATCATATTTCAATTGACCATGATGAATGATAATGATGCGTTCACACAAAGCGGTTACATCTGCCATGTAGTGACTTGTGAGAATAATGGTTGCACCTGTGCGTTTGTTATATTCTTGCAAAAACTCACGAATGCGTGCCTGACCTGTAATATCTAAACCAATGGTTGGTTCATCTAAAAATAAAACTTTAGGGCGATGCAACAGCCCAACTGCAATTTCACATTTCATCCTCTCACCCAATGAAAGATTGCGAACTGGTTTTTTCATTAATGGTTCGAGTTCAAGCAATTCATCTAATTCTTTATATGTTTCTTTATATTCATCATCAGGGATTCGATAAATGGCTTGATTCAACAAAAATGAATCCGCCGCAGGAATATCCCAAGACAAGCGATTACGTTGACCCATTACAAGAGTCATTGAACGCAAATAATCGTTTTTCAATTCCCATGGAGTGAATCCAAGTACATTTGCATTCCCAGAAGTTGGATGTAATAACCCCGAAAGCATTTTGAGTGTGGTTGTTTTGCCTGCTCCATTCGGACCTAAAAAGCCAACAACTTCTCCTTGCTCAATATTGAAATTAACTTCTTGTACTGCTTTTACATCTTTGTACTTTCGTTTGAAAAAACTACGTACAGCCGCGCCAAATCCACCTTCGCGCTCAGGCACTTCATAAGTCTTACTCAGTTGTTGAACAGAAATTGTAGGGGTCATATCACCTCTCAAAAAATGAAGAGGTGATTTTATCATTAATAGAACAAAAGTGCTAGACTAAAATGCAGAAACACGATACCAAATTTCAACATTGACATGAATCGTTTTGGAGTGTTGCACATCGATTCCCAAACTTGGTGCATCCGCCGAAGCCACACGAGATTTCATCATCATTTGAGGTTGAAACACAGGTGTTTCTTCATCATAAATATTTTCGATAAAATCATACACGCCCAATAACTTGACATTCAACGAACCAGCCACCTGCTCCGCTTTCGTTTTTGCTTTTTCAATCGCAATCTTCAACATATTTTTTCGCACATCATCTTCGTTATATTTCCATTCAATTCTTTCAAGCGTCGCATTTTTTTGAGATGCAATCACATCCAACATGCCAGCTAATTGATTCAAATCCTCACATCTAATTTTCAAACGATACACAGCACTGGATGATTTCAACAACACGCCACTTTCTGTTTCAAGATGAACGCCTTGTAACTTAATCGCCTCTTCCTTGACCTTATAGTTGGTCAATGCTTCCACAAGCTGATTCACCTCTTTGGTTTTTTTCATCGCCTCATTCCCACTTATGAGTGACAAGCCTTTCACAGTCACATGCAAATCTGCATGAGTCGCAGATATTTCTTCTTTATGAGATGTAGATATTTTTATTGTGTCAGGTTTATGTTCCATATTTATCTTTCTTATTCTTCTTTAGAATAACTGAATTCTGTTCCATCTACTAACCCACCAATTGGTGCATTAGTATTCATACTAATCATTTCAACTAAAAAGGTCCATGTTGGGTCTTGTATATAATAGTATTCTATTTTTTTATATACAAGAATTCCTGTAGTTTTGTCAATTAACCTTTCCTCTGTACCCATAAAAACATCCAACTTGCCAAGCATATCTTTCTGAAGATATGGGGTTGTTATTTTCCACACAGATATTGGTACGACCGACATAGAAAATATATCACTTGTAACATCTTTATAATTTTTTCCGTAATAAGCATTTTTGACTATAGATTCTTGAAAGTCTGTTTCATTAATGATTTCGCCAGTGAAAACATTAATATTAAAATTTTTGGGTGGTGGAACAAAAGGACATTCTTCAAGTATTTTTTGAGATTCAATAGATGCTGAAACCTCAATTACTGTATCACTTATAGTTCTTAAGAACTTATGAGTATTAACAAATATACAAATATATGTCGCCTCGCCATCTTTGAAAAATGTATATTTTATTTTGACTATATTATAGTAATTATCGGGTATTACTCTTGCTAACATAATATGAGTATTAGTTGGCGAAGGGGTATTAGTTGGTATTGACGTAGGTGTAGACATGCTAGTTGGCGTTAAATTAGATATAGATTCAAAAGTATCTACTTTTTCCTGACATGCTATTAAGTAAAAAAACAATAAATATAGTAATGGTAGAGTTTTTTTTATCATAAATTGAGTAAATCCAACAACAACTCAATAAGTAATTAAGTTACCAACAACTTCTGTTTTGGATATTTTTCGTACTTCTTTTCTTCCATCACACGTTTGATTCTATCAAAACCTTCCCAGACATCTGCAAAAGAAATATACAAAGGTGCCAATCCCAAGCGAATGTTATCTGGTGCACGAAAATCAGGGATGACGTTCATTTCTTCGATTAAAGCACGATTGATTCTATATCCATCTTCATGGCGGATAGAAATGTGTGAGCCTCGTTTATTTGAGTCAGTTGGCGAGCCTACAGTAAAGCCATACTTTGCTAAAACATTTTCGGTTAAGTAAACCGCATAATCGGTCATCAAAATTGATTTTTCACGAAGCGCATCCATGCCTGCTTGTAAAGTTGGTTCTAATCCTGCTTCCATTGTGAGCAGTGAAATCATAGGTTGTGTGCCGACTAAGAATCTTTGTGCACCATCAGCGGGTTCATAATCGAGACCAAAGTCAAATGGTTTTTTTTGTCCCCACCAGCCCCAGATTGGTGATGAAAGTTTATTTTGTATCTTTTTATTGACATACAAAAAGCCTGGCGCGCCAGGTCCGCCGTTTAGATATTTATAAGTACAGCCAATTGCAAAATCGGCATTACATTTATCTAATTCAATGGGAACAGAACCAACCGAATGACTCAAATCCCATAAAACTAATGCACCTTTGGCATGAGCCAGTTCCGTAATTCTTTGCATGTCATAGATATATCCGCTTTTGAAAACCACATGCGACAAAGTTACAAGTGCTGTATTTTCATTAATTGCAGATTCAAGTTCGGCAATATTCGGTGTAATGTCATTGTCACTTGCACCGATGCGAATAATCTCATGTTCACCCTCACCCCTAACCCCTCTCCCAGAATCGGGAGAGGGAGATAATAGATTTTTAATCCCTTGCAAAATATATAAATCAGATGGGAAGTTAAATGTGTCTGTGATGATTCGTTTTTTATTTGGCTGTAAAGTCAATGCAGAAGTAGCGAGTTTGAATAAGTTAAGTGAAACCGTATCATTAACTAAAACTTGACTTGCGCCTGCACCAATCAATGTGCCAATTTTGTCACCGACTCTTTGTGGTGCTTCCCACCAACCTTTATTCCAACCACGGATTAAATCTTTGCCCCATTGTTCATCAACAACTTCGCGGGCTTTGGCTTGTGCTGATTTTGGAAGAATGCCCAGCGAATTGCCGTCAAGGTAGATAAGGTTGGGGTCATTGACCAAAAACAAATCACGAAAAGAAGCGAGTTTGTCGTCAACGTCAAGTTGCAGTGCAAAATCTTTTGAAGTTGAAAAATCCACTTTTATTTTCCTTTAGAAATAAATTCGCAAGATAAAATTTCTTTGTTATACGGGCTGTAATAAAAAATATAATTGTCGCCTTCTTCAATGACGTTTAGTAATTCTTCATCCACATCTTCAAATTTAACTTTTCCAACTCGCAATTCATATTGTTGCACAGTGCGATGCGATGTAGAGCCGCTAGCAGTTTTATATGATTGCTGTTTTTCTACTTTGACAAGCCTTATTTTGCCTTCCACTTTTTGCACAGACATATCTCTTTTAGCGCTTGCTAATTTGAACGCGCCAAAAGCAAAGAGACCCAATATCAGCCAGATAAAGCCAAGCGCAACAAGTGGACCGATTGTATTGGATGATGTCAATTCCCAACCTGCTTGCGTGGCGGCACGAAGTAAGAAAAATGAAATAAGAATTCCAATCAAAATCAAGAAAATACCTACACCCCTAAATATGTTGTTGGCACCTTGTTCTGCTTTTTTTATTCTTTCGGCTTGTTTATCCGACAGCCTGCCCATTTGATTGGCAATTAAGTCGCTGGGGTTAAAATCAAAAATCTTTCTTAATTCAGTATCAGACATTTAACATTCTCCTATTTATATTAACAACCTAGTATAAACAAAATGGCACAGATTGACTGTGCCATTTGCGCTATTCTTCTTTTCGCAAAGCGGGGAACAATAACACTTCTCGAATCGAATGTTTATTGGTGAGTATCATGGTCAATCTATCCACGCCCATGCCAAAGCCACCATTCGGAGGCATTCCATAACGCATGGCTCGCAAATAATCTTCATCCAATGGATGTTGGTCTTCATCACCCGCTTCATAGTCACGACCCATTTCAATGAATCGTTGTTCTTGGTCAAGCGGGTCATTTAATTCTGTAAAAGCATTACACAACTCAAAGCCTGCCACATACCCTTCAAAACGTTCAACAGTTAATGGGTCACCAGGAATTGATTTTGCCAACGGAGAAATATCACGCGGATAGTTATATAAAAACGTTGGTTGGATTAATGTCGGCTCTAAAAATTCGGAGACGAGGAAATCAATTAACTTGCCGCGTGTCGCTTTCGCATCTGGACTCGCCTTTGGCTGTTTCTGTTTAATAGCCTTTAGCAAATCCTCAGCCGTTTTATGCTCGTTGATGTCAATGCCGCTGGTTTGTAAAATTCCTTCACGCATTTCGATTCGTTTCCACGGCGGTTTGAATTCCAATTCATGCTCACCATATTTGACTTTTGTTGAGCCAGTCACTTGTTCGGCTGTGTAAGCCACCATTTGCTCGGTGAGTTCCATCACTTGTAGGTAATCGGCATAAGCCCAATAAAATTCAAGTTGTGTAAATTCAGGGTTATGTTTGAACGAAACGCCTTCATTACGAAAGTCTCGTCCGATTTCATATACTTTTTCTAAATTACCAACTAATAAACGTTTGAGATACAACTCAAATGAAATTCGCAAATACATATCTTGTTCGAGTTCGTTGTGATGAGTCACAAAAGGGCGCGCCGCCGCGCCACCATATAACGGTTGCAAAATGGGAGTTTCAACTTCGAGAAAGCCTTTGTTATCTAAAAAGTCTCTTAATGATTTAACCACTTTTGCGCGTTTACGAAATGTCTCGCGCACTTCAGGATTCACTGCTAAATCAGCATATCTTTGTCTAGCACGCAGTTCTGGGTTATCTAAACTAGCATGGCGAACAACAGTACCATCATCCAACGTCACATCTTTGTCAGCGGGTAAGGGGGTGACCGATTTAGCAAGCAGTTTGAAGTCATGTACATGAAGCGTCACTTCCCCACTTTTGGTGCGGAACATGACTCCGCTGGCTTCAACAAAGTCACCTAAATCAAATAATTTATTAAAAAATTCAAGCCGTTCATTTAATTCATTCACGCGCAAAAATAATTGCACTTTGCCATCGCCATCTTCAATGTGAACAAAAGTTAACTTTCCACCTGCCCGCATTGAACGAATGCGACCCGCCAAAGTTGCTTTCACTTCCTTTGTCTCATCCGATTCAAATTCAGCAATGGCTTGCTGACTTGTATGCGTGCGCGTTGCACGAGTTGGGTACGCCTCAATCCCTTCGGCACGCAGTTCTTCTAATTTTTGTAATCGAATTTTTTCAAGTGAATTGTATTCTGCCATAAATAAATCTTTCTTATTTGTTTTTACAAAGCAAGTGTATTTTACACGAAATTAATTCCCCTCTCCTTTAGGAGAGGGGCTAGGGGTGAGGTCAAATAAAAACCGCGCCTAATTTTCAACTAGGCGCGGTTAAGAAAGTCGCGTCCTATTACCCGACTTTCAAAATCTTCACATTATATGTTCCACCAGGTGTTTCCACTTTGACCACATCGTTCACCTTGTGACCCAAAATGGCTTTACCAATTGGCGACTCGTTAGAGATTTTTCCTTCACGCGGGTTGGCTTCTGCCGCGCCGACAATCGTAAAAGTTTCGGCTTCAAAGTTGCCTTCTTTAATCGTCACCTTCGAGCCAACGGAAATCCCATCACCTTTTTTGTGCTTGCCGTTTTCTTCAATAATTTGGGCAGTGGCAAGCAAAATTTCAAGCTCTTGAATCCGCCCTTCCACAAAAGCCTGCTCATTTTTAGCGGCTTCATATTCAGCATTTTCAATCAACTCGCCGCCTTCCATTGCCTCATGCAAACGGTCAGCAACTTCTTGGCGTTTCTTTGTCCGCAGGTGGTCTAACTCATCCTGCAGTTTGTTAAAGCCCTCTTTGGTAAGAAAATTCGTAGTCATTGTATTGTCCTGCACTAATGAATTTTGCATCTCTAACAAGAGATGCAAGGATAAAAAATTTTCGGGCTGTTCCCGAAAAACGCGCATACTATATCACGACTCAAATTCCGATACAAGCCCCAAAAACATTACAAAAGTACGGTTTTACACAAACAAAATTGATGGTTTTACTTTGACCAAAATCGCAGACCATTGTGTTCTAGGCAATATTCTCGAATCTTATTCCGCATGGCTTCATGACTTTCAAACAATGCCAAAATTTGAGATTCGTAAGCCGCCACCGCCTCAATCCATGACCTGATACCTGTTTCGCTGACCATGTCAACTTTTTCTTTCATCCCAGCCTTGTGTTCGTCCAAATGTTCAGGCGTGTTAAAAAGATAGGGAATATCTGCCACATACAAAATGGGTTGATTCAACAATTCCACTGCTTGGCGCACGATGACATGGTCAACGTGTTTGCCAATGCCGAATTGAGCAACCAACTTGTCGTCAGGTTTGAGGCGCGAGAGAATTTCATCTGCTATTTGTTTTGGTAAATATTCTTCTTGCGGAAGTGGGTCAATAAAAATACTATCGTACAACCAATTGCCAGCCACATCTCGGCGGTAGATGCAATCTAAAAAATCAAAATGTTGTGCGGTGGCACCGAGAATTTTTGCTGAATTCAAATCCTCCAGCCGCCGCCCACGCACCACTTGTTCGGCAGTTTCCATGCCCCAAGCATTGTGCATATATTGAGCAAAAGGTGATAGCTGTGTATCGGGCGGGTAGCCGCACATGATTGTCCAAATTTCAACGGGAATGTTTTTTTGAGTTTGTTCGTAAATCCAACCGCCAGCCGAAAGCGAGGCGTCGTCTAAATGAGGGGAAAGGTAGATATAGCGCATTCAGCAGTTTTACCATAAAATAGGGTTGAACTTTCTTTATTTGTTCCTTTGCGAAGAGGGTGCGTCGCACTTTTCTTGATAGGCTATTCTACAAGAAAAGGTTTTTAGATTAGCAAATTACTTCTAACCATGTAGTGCGACGCACTTCATGCTAAGAAAGAAATGAGGCACCATGAAAGAAAGACGAAAATCTGAAAGAAAATCATTGGTTGCTTATACCCAAGTGTATGATTTATACGGTGGCGAATTGCTCGGCTACCTCGGTGATTTGACTGTGCAAGGTGCAATGGTGATTAGTGAAAAGCCGATGCAAAAAGATATTGAGTTGACGTTAGCCGTTGAATTGCCTGAATTGCCTAATATTAAATCTACCCGTATGACTTTACCCGCCAGAATTGTATGGTGCGAGCAAGATATTAGTCCTGAGTTTCATAATGTGGGGTTTGAGTTTAAAGAAGTAAAACCTGAACAACAAGCCATTATTGAATCGATTATTCAAAATTACGAATTTCGGCGAGATATGCCGCCGACGTTTCCGATGCGGTAAACTGTTTAAAAAATAATTTGGACGCTGATGAACGCAGATTTACGCTGATAAAAATTAAAAAATTCGCGTCAAAAAAAATCATCTTTTATACCCAATGGGCATTATATGTTAAACTTCGTCAATGCCGAAAGCAAGCACTCTTTTTTTTACATCCCCAAAACAAATAGAAATTAAAGAAGTTCCTTTACCCACTCTAAAAGATGATGAAGTGCTTGTAGAAACTATCTGCTCTGCAATTTCAGCAGGGACAGAAATGCTGGTGTATCGGAATCAATTTCCGCATTTGAAAGAGGCGCATGATTCGGTCAGTAGTGATTTGAATTATCCGCTGGCGTATGGGTATGCGTGTGTGGGTGTAGTGAGGGAAATAGGAAGTGCAGTGAATAGTGAATGGTTGAATAGGAATGTGTTTTCATTTCAATCACACACTTCACATTTCATTACCAAAACCAATTCCCTATTTCCTATTCCCAATTCCCTTACTCCCGAAACTGCTTGCTTTTTCCCAAACATGGAAACTGCTGTGAATTTGATTCAAGATGGCGCACCGATTTTGGGTGAAAGAGTTTTGGTTTTGGGTCAAGGAGTGGTTGGTTTATTAACTGCTTCTTTGTTAAGTGAATTTCCACTAGAGAGTTTGGTTGTTGTAGATAATTATGAGTTAAGAAGGAAAGCGTTAAACAAGATACAAGATACGAGTAACAAGTTACGAGTTGTTAGCATTTCAAGTGATGACTTGTATAAAGACATGTTTGGCTACGCGCAGTCAAAATTTGATTTGGTTTATGAGTTAACTGGCTCCCCCACTGCTTTGAATGATGCCATTGCATTAACTTTATTTGATGGAAGAATTGTGATTGGCTCGTGGTATGGTGAAAAAAAATCGGAAATTAATTTAGGGGGGTCATTTCATCGCTCGCGGATTAAATTGATTTCGTCACAAGTTAGCACAATCAGCCCTGAGTTAAGTGGCAGATGGGATAAAGCACGCAGGCATCAGGTCACATGGGAGGCGTTAAAAAGAATCAAGCCTGAAAAGTGGATTACGCATCGCTTTTCATTAAGTGATGCAAGCAAGGCATATCAATTGTTGGATGAAAATCCACAAGAAACAATACAGGTTTTATTTACTCATGGGGTTTAATCTTTTTTATCAAGAAATGAGGAATAAAAATGACGTTTGAGTTAATTCTTGTTGTAGCCGCTGGATTGTTATTGATTAGTGTCTTAGTAAGCAAAATATCAGATAGTTCTGGCGTTCCAGCATTGTTATTATTTTTAGCAATAGGCATGTTGGTAGGTTCTGATGGATTGGGCTTAATTTATTTTGACGACTCCAATTTAACACAATTTATTGGCATTGTTGCTTTGAATTTAATTCTATTCGCGGGTGGGTTAGATACAGAATGGAAAGATGTACGCCCAGTGCTTAAATATGGCGTAGCACTCTCTACACTTGGTGTTTTTGTCACTGCTTTGATTGTGGGAGTTTCAGCACAATACATACTTGGGTTTACGCTTTATCAAGGTTTGTTATTGGGAGCCATTGCTTCTTCTACAGATGCGGCGGCGGTGTTCTCAATTTTGCGTTCAAAAAGTTTAGGGTTGAAAGGGAAGTTACGTCCATTACTTGAATTTGAATCTGGCAGTAATGACCCCATGGCAGTGTTTTTGACGATTGGGATGATTCAGTTACTCACGCAACCTAGCGGGGCGATTACAGATTTATTCGGTTCGTTTATTTTGCAGATGGTTGTTGGTGTAATATGCGGTTTATTTTTTGGTAAATTGCTTGTGTTTCTTGCCAATCGCATTCAACTAGGCTTTGATGGCTTATACCCTGTTCTCACCATTGCAATGGTTTTCCTTACATACGGTATTACCAACATGTTATATGGTAATGGGTTTTTAGCAACATATGTGGCAGGGATTGTAGCGGGACATCAAGATTTTTTGCATCGCCGTAGTGTCATCCGCTTTCATGATGGAATTGCATGGTTAATGCAAATTACCATGTTTCTCACATTAGGTCTGCTTGTTTTCCCGACCGAGATTCCTCCCATTATCACCAATGGGTTGTTAATTGCCTTTATTTTGATTTTCGTCGCTAGACCCGTTAGTGTTTTTCTTACACTCTTGCCGACAAATTTTAATTTTAGAGAAAAATTATTTCTCTCATGGGTCGGATTACGAGGTGCAGTTCCGATTATCCTTGCTACCTATCCGCTTCTGGCTGGACTTTCACAAGCAGATTCAATTTTCAACATTGTTTTCTTCGTCGTGCTTACTTCTGCTTTGTTACAAGGTGCATCTATTCCACTGGTAGCAAAATGGTTAAATGTAGATATGCCAATAACAAAAAAGCCTGTTTATCCCATAGAATTTAATCCTGTAAGTGGGTTTAAAAGTGAATTAAAAGAATTGACCATACCTAAAGATTCTCCTGCAAACGGCAAGACGATTCTTGAATTACATTTTCCAGAAGAGTTCTTGATTATTTTAATTGCACGAGATAACGAATTTATTATGCCAAGTGGTGGTATTGACCTACGTGAAGGTGATACATTAATTGTGTTATCAGGTAAAGAAGCCTTTGATTATGCTGAACAGACATTAAAATCAAAATAAAGGCTAATCCCATGAAATTTAATTACACAACACTTGAAACTTGTCATTCTGCAACAGGTATTGTTTTAGTGATTGATGTCTTACGTGCCTTCTCAACTGCCGCGTATGCTTTTTCAGGCGGAGCAAAAGAGATTTATTTAGTCAGTGGAGTGCAAGAGGCACTAGACTTAAAATCAAAAACAAAAAATGCCAAAGCGATGGGTGAAGTCGGTGGACTTCCGCCTGAAGGGTTCGATTTTGGAAATTCACCCACGCGCATTCTCGAACATGATTTGACAGGCGTTACCTTAATCCAAAGAACAGGTGCAGGGACTCAAGGTGCTGTGCGTTGTAAAAATGCAGATTTGCTGTTAGCCACAAGTTTTGTGGTTGCACAAGCCACAATAAATTATGTTTTGAAATTAAATCCAAACGAAATTACGTTTGTTATTACAGGTGGCATTGGCAATGATGAAGATGTAGCCTGTGCAGAATTTTTAGAAAAACAATTCACAAATCAAGAAGTTGAGGTGCAACATTTTATCAAGCGCGTGTATGATTCGCGTGATGCACTTGAACACATGCCAGACCATCCGCAATTTCCAAAAGCGGATTTGGATTATTGCTCACGCATTAATTATTTTGATTTTGCGATGCCGATTACAAGAAAAAATGATTTGCTTGTGATGCAAGCAATAAAAATTTAGGAGACTTTGATGTACACACTAGGCATTCGTCGGGATTTTATTGCGCGTCATTTCTTAATTGGAGGTGATTGGGGACCTGAAAATTTTCCTAACTCCCATCATTATGTGCTTGAATTACAACTCGCTGGAAATGAACTTGACCAGCATGGTTATTTGGTTGACATTGTAGATGTTGAAAAACATTTGGATGAAGTTGTGAATTATTATAAAGAGCAGATGTTAAATGAAAAACCTGAGTTTGTTGGTTTGAATCCATCCATTGAACATTTTGCTAGAATTTTGTGTATGTCATTAAATGAACGTATCAAAGCGAAAAATATTTTGCAAGTGAAAGTTGTGCTTTGGGAAAATGATTCGGCATGGTCTTCATTTCAGATTGGACGCTGATGAACGCAGAAAACGCTGATTTTATTTTCCGCGTTTATCAGCGCTTGTCTGCGTCCCATAAAAATTTATGAAAGTTGGATTTGTCATTTATGGCTCGCTTGATACTTTGAGTGGCGGGTATTTGTATGATAGAAAGTTAGTTGAGTATTTAAGAAGTCAAGGTGATGAGGTTGAGATTATTTCGCTTCCTTGGCGAAATTATTTTTCTCATTTAACAGATAACTTCACATTCAAGTTACCAAAAGGTTTGGACATTTTGATTCAAGATGAATTGAATCATCCATCATTAATTAGTGCGAATCTTGGAACGCATCTATATCCAATTATTAGTTTGGTTCATCATTTGAGATGCTCTGAGTTAAGACCAAAATGGCAAAATGATTTTTATCGAATTATCGAAAAGAAATATTTGGGAAGTGTGGATGGATTTGTTTTCAATTCGCAGACGACGAAGGGAGTAGTGAATAGTTTAATAGGAAATAGTAAACCAGATGTAATTGGTTACCCACCCACTGATAGATTTGGTGAAGCAATATCAGAAGTAGAGATTATTGAGAGAAGTAAATCAAAAGAATTAAGAATTTTATTTTTAGGCAATGTAATGGAGAGGAAGGGGTTGCATACTTTACTAAAAGCAGTCTCAAGTCTCAAGTCTCAAGTCTTTTTAGATATTGTGGGTTCATTAAATGTTGAACCGAATTATGCAAAACGAATGCAAGAATTTGTCACAGCACACAATCTAACTTCACGTATCACGTTTCACGATTCACTTAATAACGAACCATTAAAAGAAAAACTAAAAAATGCACACATCCTCATTGTCCCATCTAGTTATGAAGGTTTTGGGATTGTATATCTCGAAGGCATGGGATTTGGACTCCCTGCCATTGGTACAACGGCTGGTGCCGCGAGTGAAGTGATTGAGCATGGAAAAACAGGTTATTTAATTGAACCGAATGATTCACAGTCACTTGCACAACATGTTACAAGTCTTGCAGAAAATAGAGAATTGCTTACAAAACTTTCAATAAATGCAAGAAATCGTTATATCTCTCAACCAAAATGGGAAGAAACAGCTAAAAACATCAGAAATTTCCTTCAAAAAATGGTAAATGAACATTCGGGTGCTATAATCTCTTAAAGAAAACAACTAGGGTGACTGTCACCTTAATCTAAAAAAGGAATGTATGAATTTTAATCAATTTAACTTAGACCCTCGCTTAATGCAGGGAGTTAAAAAAGCAGGCTACGAAACTGCTACACCGATTCAAGAAGCCGCTATCCCCGCCGCATTACGCGGACGAGATATTATCGGCACTGCACAAACAGGGACAGGAAAAACTGCTTCGTTTGTTTTGCCTATCTTAAATAAATTATTGAATGGTCAAAGAAATGTTCCGCGAGCGTTAATTGTTGCACCAACCCGAGAACTTGCAGACCAAATTAACGATGTGATTAAGACTCTGTCGGTGGGTACAAAGTTGAAGAGCGCAACCATTTATGGCGGAGTCGGAAGCGGTTCTCAAATCCAAGCCTTAAGAAATGGCGCAGAGATTCTTGTCGCTTGCCCAGGTCGCTTGCTAGATTTAATCGGGCAAGGATATGCCAAAATGAATCATATTGAAATTTTAGTTTTGGATGAAGCCGATAGAATGTTTGATATGGGTTTCTTGCCCGATGTGCGCCGCATTGTGAAGGCTGTGCCTGAAAAACGGCAAACACTTTTTTTCTCGGCAACATTCCCTGCCGATGTTGAATTGCTTGCACAACAAGTTTTGAAGCAACCACAAAAAATTTCGATGGGCATTATCAAACCTGCACATACAGTAACACATGCTTTGTACCCTGTGCCGCCACATTTGAAATCTGCATTATTGCTTGAATTATTGAAACGCACCGATACTGATTCTGTTTTGGTTTTCACACGCACAAAATATCGCGCACAAAAAGTTGCTACACAAATTCATCGCGCTGGTTATAAGGTTACCAGTTTGCATGGCGACCGTTCACAAGGTCAACGCCAAGCCGCGTTAAAAGATTTCAAAGCAGGCACACATCCAATTATGGTTGCGACCGATATTGCCGCGCGCGGGCTTGATGTTGAAAGTATTTCGCATGTCATCAATTATGATATGCCCGATACTGCCGATGCTTATATTCATCGCATTGGAAGAACGGGTCGCGCAAAAAGAACGGGTGATGCTTTCACTTTAGTAACGGATGAAGATAAAGATATGATTCGCACGCTTGAACGAATCATGGGACATGAAATTAAACGTGAGACTTTGGATGGATTCAATTACACGCTTCCTTCCCCGCCTAAATCTGATTCTGGAAACCGTGGCAGAGGTGCTCCCCGAAATGATTCTCGTCGCCCACCCAAACCTGCTTATACACCAAAAAGTTATGGGAGAAATCGGTTAGCACCGAAGAGGAAGTAAAATATAAATTCGTGTAAAATTAAAATATGATTTATATTATTCGAGAAAAAGCCAGCCAGCAACAAATACTAGAAATGATGCAAATACTTCAAACCTACATCAAGCTAGCAGTAGATGTTGAGAGAGAAGTTTTAGCAGGTGGCGGAGCCATGCACGCAGATTGTGAGGCAATGTTGCTTGAAGATGGCAGTCAGCAAGAATTTATTTGGGGAGCAGATTGGAATCCAGAAACACAAGAAGTAACATTTGAATCCCTTATTAATATCCGCCCTCGTCAAAACAATCGTTCCCTTGAACTTCAAGACCCAATCCTCCGTTCAAAAGTGGAAAAAGTTACTCGAAAATTATTAGGTGATGTATGAAAGATTGGACATTAATTCGAGAGAGATACTTGCGTGATGAGTTACCAGTCCGTTTGGGTGGGCTTGCCGCAAATTTGAGTCGCATTAAATCATTTGCAAATAATGAAAATAATAAATCTGTCGTTGAAAGTTTAATTGATGAAAGTAAGCATTTTATCGAATGGACTGCTCACGAAGCAGAAATTGAAACTGCCTCAAAATTGGTTGAAATACAAGTACAACTAGCCCTTTGGCATATTACACTTGAT